>CANNNB010000040.1 GCA_947505995.1 Comamonadaceae bacterium | reverse complement strand
CACAAGCCATACGGCGATCTTTGAAAACCAAGGGTTGTTCAAGAAGAGCTCCCAGTTAAACGTCTAATTAGCAATCATTCTAGACTTTTGAAAGTGCTACGGGGCCAATTTACCTTGACTTAGCCTTAAAAGTAGAAGGAAATTTGCTGTTCTGCGTTGCGATTAAGTCGATTCAGCAGAACTGGACTTGTTTTTAGGTTCAATTCCCACCAAAAACTGCTCCGAGGATTTATCTCGGGATGCCTTGGGTTTGATCGGCTTGACGATTTTGAACGAGTCCTTGAAAAGCTTCACCAATTGGCTGTAGCCACTCCCGTGAAAGACCTTCACCACCAAGGCCCCTTGCGGTTTCAGGTGCATTTGAGCAAATTCAACCGCCAATTCAATCAGGTGCGTAATGCGAGCGGCATCCACAGAATCGATGCCCGAAAGATTGGGCGCCATGTCTGACACCACCACGTCGACAGGGCGATCGCCCACAATGGCTTGAACTTGGGCCAGCACATCGGCTTGCGTAAAGTCACCCTGAATAAAGTGGACGCCTTCTACAGGCTCCATGGGCAACAGGTCAACGGCCAAGATGGTGCCGTTCAAATCACCCACCGCCGCACCTCCTGGCGATAGCCTGCGCCGGACGTATTGGCTCCAAGCTCCGGGCGCTGAGCCCAAGTCAACCACCAAGTTGCCCGGTTTAATGAGGCCAAAAGTTTCGTCAATTTCTTTCAGCTTATAGGCGGCCCTCGCCCGATAGCCCTCTTTTTTGGCCAACTTGACATAGGGGTCATTGACGTGGTCGTTCAACCACGACTTATTGACTTTTTTACTTTTAGTTTTTACTTTCATGATCTTCCGTTCAAGCAGGGATAATAGCGCTATGCCCCAAATTCAATTGACTCCCGCCCAACGCAAGGTTCACAGAGCCGAAGCGCACCACCTTGACCCCGTTGTCATGGTTGGCAACGATGGCCTCACGCCCGCCGTTGTCAAAGAAACAGACGCAGCCCTTAAAGCTCACGGCCTGATCAAAATTCGTGTTCTGGGTGACGACCGCGTTGCCCGCGAAGCCATGTACAACCAACTGGCCGAAGACCTAAGCGCTGCGCCCATTCAACACATCGGCAAATTGCTGGTGCTTTGGCGCCCTGTGCCTGAAAAGGAAAAAACCGTTTCGGAAGATCGCATGGCCGGACCCCGCGATTTTAAGGTCTTGAAGTACAGCAGCCGTGGCGGTCAACGTCCTGAGGTTAAAACATTGCGTGTACTAGGCAACCAACGCCTGACATCGGGCGGCCAAGTCAAGCGCGCCAAAGTGAAACAAAAGTCCATCAAAAAACGCAATCAAGCCTAATTGATGACTGTGAGCATGCAGCCTACTCAACGTCATATCATTTGCATGAAATGGGGCACCAAGTATGGCCCCGAGTATGTCAACCGTTTGTATGCCATGGTGCGCAGACACCTCCAAGGCAACTTCAACATGGTCTGTTTGACCGATGACAGCACCGGCATTCGCAGCGAAGTTCAATGCTTGCCTATTCCTGCCTTGGATTTACCGGCAGGCATTCCTGAACGTGGTTGGACCAAACTCGCCTCGTTCACTCAAGACCTGCATGGCTTGCGGGGCACCGCCTTGTTCTTGGATGTTGACGTGGTCATTGTGGGCAGCCTCGATGGCTTCTTTGAAGTACCTGGCGATTTCTTGATCATTCATGACTACAAACGTCCCTGGCGAATCACAGGTAATTCTTCTGTGTACCGTTATGAACTGGGTGCGCATCCCGATGTGCTTGAATACTTTCGTCACAACTTTGACAGTATTCGAAAGCAATTTAGAAACGAACAGGCCTACCTTTCAGACTTTTTGCACCGCCAAGGCAAATTGGCTTATTGGCATTCGTCGTGGTGCCCCAGCTTCAAGTACCACAGCATTCCTAGTTGGCCCACCAACTATTGGACAGCGCCGCAAATTCCAAAAGATGCACGCATCGTGATCTTTCATGGTGAGTGCAACCCACCCGATGCGCTGGCTGGCAAACGCAATCGAAGATTCAGATTCATCAAGCCTGCACTTTGGGTGGCTGAGCACTGGAAAGAATAATTCACAACATGCATGAACCGCGAGGCGCATGTGACAAGAAAAAAAGGCGTTCAACAGAACGCCTTTTTTATTGGAACTTCAGAGCGAGTTAGATGTAAGACACCGCCACGATTTCGTAGCGCTTCTCTCCACCCGGAGCCTGGACCACAGCCACATCGCCCTCCTCTTTGCCAATAAGCGCGCGTGCAATGGGGCTGCTGATATTGACCAAACCCAACTTGAGATCGGCTTCGTCTTCACCCACAATTTGATACTTGACCACATCGCCCGAGCTTTCCTCTTCCAACTCCACGGTGGCACCAAAGACCACTCGACCACCGGCATCGACAGAAGCAGGATCGATGATTTGAGCCGCCGAAAGTTTACCTTCGACTTCTTGAATGCGGCCTTCTACAAAACCTTGACGGTCTTTGGCTGCGTCGTACTCTGCGTTTTCACTCAAGTCGCCTTGAGCCCGAGCTTCTGCAATGGCGTTGATGACCCAAGGACGCTCAACGGTTTTCAATTGATGAAGTTCGGCTTTGAGCTTTTCAGCGCCGCGAAGGGTAATTGGAATAGTTGCCACTTAGATGTCTCCGAGTTTTTTTAGGCGGCCAACATGGCGTGCATTTCTTGAACAGAAATGACATCCAGATTGTCGATGTACTTCATGCCTTCAACCGCCGCTTCTGCGCCGGCAATTGTAGTGAAAGTGGTGACACGTGCCAAGAGCGCAGAGGTTCTAATGACGCGGGAGTCAGCAATGGCATTGCGTCGCTCTTCCACGGTGTTAATCACCAAGACAATCTCTTTGCTCTTGATCATGTCAACAATGTGCGGGCGTCCCTCTGTGACTTTGTTGACGGCCTGAACCGCTACGCCTTCTGCCGCAATGGCAGCAGCCGTGCCTTTGGTGGCGAAAATTTCAAAACCCAATGCAACCAGATCGCGCGCAACTTTCACAGCGCGCGGCTTGTCGCCGTTTTTCACTGTAAGAAATACCTTGCCTTCGCGAGGCAACTTGGTGCCAGCGCCCATTTGGCTCTTCACGAAAGCTTCGCCAAATGTTTTGCCCACACCCATCACTTCACCCGTGGACTTCATTTCTGGGCCCAAGATGGTGTCAACCCCAGGGAATTTCACAAACGGGAACACCGCTTCTTTGACGCTGTAGTAAGGCGGCGTGACTTCTTGAGTAATGCCCTGAGAGGCCAAGCTTTGGCCGGCCATGCAACGCGCAGCCACTTTGGCCAATTGAATGCCAGTGGCCTTAGAAACAAAAGGCACCGTGCGTGAAGCGCGGGGGTTCACTTCCAATACATAAATGACATCTTTGCCGTCTACGTGTTGAATGGCGAACTGCACGTTCATTAAACCCACCACACTCAAGGCGCAAGCCATGGCGGCAGATTGTCGCTTCAGTTCGTTCACGGTTTCAACACTCAAACTGTAAGGCGGTAATGAGCAAGCGGAGTCGCCACTGTGCACTCCGGCTTGTTCAATGTGTTCCATCACGCCACCGATAAAGGTCTTGCCTTCTGGGTCTCGCAGGCAATCAACGTCGCACTCAATGGCATCATTTAAAAAGCGATCTAACAAGACGGGCGAGTCGTTGCTGACCTTGACCGCTTCGCGCATGTAACGTTCGAGGTCGCGTTGCTCATGGACAATTTCCATGGCGCGACCACCCAAAACGTAGCTGGGGCGGACCACCAATGGATAACCCAAGGCAGCGGCTTTTTCCAAAGCTTCGGGTTCAGTGCGGGCTGTGGCATTGGGCGGCTGACGCAAGCCTAATTCGTGCAACAATTTTTGGAAACGCTCGCGGTCTTCTGCCGCGTCAATCATGTCGGGGCTGGTACCAATGATGGGCACGCCAGCCGCTTCCAAACCGAGCGCTAACTTCAAGGGTGTTTGACCCCCATATTGAACGATCACACCTGTTGGCTTTTCTTTGTCCACAATTTCAAGCACATCTTCTAAAGTGAGTGGCTCAAAATACAAACGGTCTGACGTGTCGTAGTCGGTTGAAACTGTTTCGGGGTTGCAGTTGACCATGATGGTTTCATAACCATCCTCGCGCATGGCCAAGGCGGCGTGTACGCAGCAATAGTCAAACTCAATGCCTTGACCAATTCGGTTGGGGCCGCCGCCCAGGACCATGATCTTTTTGTTTTGGGTGGGTTCTGCTTCGCACTCATCTTCATAAGTGGAATACATGTAGGCAGTGTCGGTAGAGAACTCAGCGGCGCACGTATCCACCCTTTTGTAAACAGGGCGGACATTCATAGCGTGCCGCTGAGTGCGTATTTCATGTTCAGTTGTTTTGAGCAACTTGGCCAAACGACGGTCTGAGAAACCTTTTTTCTTCAAAGCGCGCAATTCGTCAGCCGTGATCGCTTTCAAGTTGGTCGTTTCCAACTCGAGTTCAATTTTCACGATATCTTCAATTTGAACCAAGAACCACGGGTCTATTTTGGTGAGATTGAAAACCTCATCGACGCTGAGACCCATGGCAAAGGCATCGCCCACGTACCAAATGCGATCGGGCCCTGGCTCGCCCAGTTCCTTTTCAAGCACTTCGCGGTCTTGCGTTTTTTCATTCAAGCCATCAACGCCCACTTCCAAACCGCGTAAGGCTTTTTGGAAGGACTCTTGGAACGTACGGCCCATGGCCATCACCTCGCCCACCGACTTCATTTGTGTGGTGAGGCGGCTATCGGCAGTGGGGAATTTTTCAAATGCAAAACGTGGAATCTTGGTCACCACGTAATCGATGCTGGGCTCGAAACTGGCCGGCGTAGCACCACCCGTAATTTCGTTGCGCAACTCATCGAGGGTGTACCCCACGGCCAGCTTGGCAGCGACTTTGGCAATGGGAAAACCAGTGGCTTTGGAGGCCAACGCGGATGAACGTGACACTCGCGGATTCATCTCAATGACCACCATGCGGCCGTCTTGCGGATTGATAGAGAACTGGACGTTAGAGCCACCCGTGTCGACACCAATTTCACGAAGAACTGCCAAGCTGGCATTCCGCATGATTTGATATTCTTTGTCGGTGAGGGTTTGTGCAGGTGCCACCGTGATCGAGTCGCCGGTGTGCACGCCCATGGGGTCTAGGTTTTCGATGGAGCAGATGATTATGCAGTTGTCCGCCTTGTCGCGAACCACTTCCATCTCGTACTCTTTCCAACCAAGCAATGACTCTTCAATGAGCAGTTCGTTGGTGGGTGATGCTTCCAAACCGCGCTTGCAAATGGTCTCGAATTCTTCAGGGTTGTAGGCAATGCCGCCGCCAGTACCACCCAATGTGAAACTAGGTCGAATGACAGTTGGAAAACCAACAGTTCGCTGAACGGACCACGCCTCTTCCATGCTGTGGGCAATGCCAGAACGCGCAGAACCCAAACCAATTTTGGTCATGGCGTCTTTGAACTTCAAGCGATCTTCGGCTTTGTCGATGGCTTCAGGTGTGGCACCAATGAGTTCAACTTTGTATTTGTCGAGCACGCCGTTGTGCCACAAATCGAGCGCACAGTTGAGTGCTGTTTGTCCGCCCATGGTAGGCAGGATGGCATCGGGACGTTCTTTGGCAATGATCTTTTCAACCGTTTGCCACGTAATGGGTTCGATGTAGGTGACGTCCGCGGTAGCGGGGTCGGTCATGATTGTGGCAGGGTTGCTGTTGATCAAGATGACTTTGTAACCCTCTTCGCGCAAAGCTTTACAAGCCTGCACGCCGGAGTAGTCGAATTCACAGGCCTGGCCAATGATGATGGGGCCAGCGCCAATGATGAGAATGCTTTTGAGGTCGGTGCGCTTTGGCATGTTATTTGGTCTCCATCAGGTTGATGAAGCGATCGAAGAGGTAGGCAATGTCGTGAGGACCTGGAGAGGCCTCGGGGTGACCTTGGAAACAAAACGCTGGCTTGTCGGTGCGGGCCAAGCCTTGCAAGGTGCTGTCAAACAAAGACACGTGCGTGGCGCGCAAGTTGGCGGGCAATGATTTTTCGTCTACCGCAAAACCATGGTTTTGGCTGGTGATGGACACACGACCCGAGTCGAGGTCTTTGACGGGGTGATTGGCACCATGGTGACCAAATTTCATTTTGAAAGTTTTAGCGCCACTGGCCAAGGCCATGATTTGGTGACCCAAGCAAATACCAAAAGTGGGAATGCCGGTTTCAATGAGTTCTTTGGCAGCAGCAATGGCATAGTCGCAAGGCTCCGGATCGCCAGGACCATTGGACAAGAAGATGCCATCGGGCTTGAACTTGAGCACGTCAGCGGCGGGCGTTTTGGCCGGCACAACGGTGACTTTGCAACCGCGCTGGGCCAGCATGCGCAAGATGTTTTTCTTCACGCCAAAGTCGTAAGCCACCACATGAAATCGGGGCGCCGTTTGTTGGCCATAGCCGCTGCCCAGTTGCCACTCAGACTCGGTCCAATCGTAGGTTGCAGCCACTGTGACTTTTTGGGCCAAGTCCAAACCGGCCATGGCAGGCGCAGCCTTGGCAGCTTGAACTGCCTGATCTGTAAATTCGGGTGTGACTTGTTGACCTGCGGCCAAGGCCACAATGGCGCCATTTTGAGCACCCTTGCTGCGCAAGAGGCGTGTGAGTTTGCGGGTATCAATGTTCGCAATGGCCACCGTGCCACTGCGCGACAAATAAGCCGAAAGTGTTTCGGTAGAGCGGAAGTTGCTGGCGACCATAGGCAGATCTTTGATGATCAGCCCAGCAGCATGGACTTTGTCACATTCGACATCCTCTGGGTTGACACCATAGTTGCCAATGTGCGGATACGTGAGCGTCACGATCTGTTGGCAGTAGCTTGGGTCAGTGAGGATTTCTTGATAGCCTGTGAGGGAGGTATTGAAAACCACCTCACCAACAGTAGAGCCAGAGGCTCCGATCGAGTTGCCGACAAAGACTGTGCCGTCTGCAAGCGCCAAAATGGCTAAGGGGAAGGTTCCCTGAAGAGACAAAAGCACTGGGTTCTCCGGTATGGTTCGGGTACGCCCCAGCACGCGCAAGACATACCTTAAAAGGCTGACTTTTTGGCTGCTTTCGAAGGGAAATGGCTTGTTTTGAGCGGGTACGTACAGGTTGATGCGGGAAAGCCTCTCATTATAGCCGTGACTCCTCCCTTGCTCGGGTTGAGCTAGCCGGATTTTTTAATGACGGAGGCCAGATGGACTGACCCAGCCGCAAGCCCCGTCAATGCTCACTTTGAAGTCGCACTGGCGTGAAGGCAAATGGCCGCAGCTGTGGCCACATTCAAAGATTCCTCACCCCCAGGCTGGGCAATTCGAACTTTTTGGTCCACCCTGGCCATCAATTCTGGTGAAACGCCTTGCCCTTCGTGACCCATGACCCAGGCGCACTTTTGTGTCAACTTGCCGTGTTGCGCCAACTCATGCAAATAGGACCCCTCATGCACATCGGTTCCCATCAATGGCACGAGCAGCGCCTTGAGATCTTCGGGGTTGGCCGATTCAATCAGGTTCAAACCAAAATGCGCGCCCATGCCGGCTCGCAAAACTTTGGGTGACCACAGGCCAGCTGTTCCTTTGATGGCCACAATTTGTTTAAAACCAAAGGCCGAAGCACTGCGCAAAATTGACCCCACATTGCCAGCATCTTGAAGCCTGTCTAACACCACTGTGGCTACCGTTGGATTTAATTCAGGTGGCTGAGGCAGCGTTAAAAGGAAACCCATTTTGGCCGGTGACTCTAACGAACTCAATCCGGCAAACAAATCATCTGGCAACACCCAAACTTCTAGGGCGCATTGCGACCACTCAAACTCGGAGGCCTGCCAAGTAGATTCTGTAAAGATAGCCAATTCGGGCTTCACGCCTTGTGCCAACGCAGCGCGGCACAAATGATCGCCCTCCAACCAAACCAAGCCGAGCTTGCGATATGCCTGAGAGTCTTGGGTCAGCCGGCGAATGGTTTTCAGCCGAGGGTTGTCTTTAGAGGTGATCAGCATCATGATTTTGAGGCCGACAAAATAGCTTGCGTCACAGGCGCAAAGCTTTTGCGATGAAGCGGGGTGGCACCCCAAGTTTGCAAGGCTTTAAGGTGAACCGCAGTGCCATAACCCTTGTGCGCATCAAAGCCATACTCGGGGAACTGAAGGTGCATTTCTTTGCACATGCGATCGCGATGAACCTTGGCCAAAATAGATGCTGCTGAAATTTCTTGAACTTTCTCATCGCCCTTCACAATGGCTTCAGCGCGCACATCCAAAATAGGCAACCGGTTGCCATCCACATACACCAGAGTGGGTTTCAAACGCAATGCTTCTACCGCCCTTTGCATGGCCAGCATGGTGGCTTGCAAAATATTCAATCGGTCTATTTCTTCAACACTGGCTTCAGCAATGGCAAAGCACAAAGCCTTGGCGCGAATTTCATCGAACAAACGTTCGCGGGTTTTGGCAGTTAATTTTTTAGAATCTGCCAAACCTTTGATGGGTTTGAGTTCGTCCAAGATGACCGCTGCAGCCACAACCGGACCCGCCAAAGGACCGCGCCCAGCTTCGTCTACGCCGGCCAACAAACCAGGCGTGTCCCAGGCGAGGCTTACCTGTTCAGGTTTTGACAAGCGTTTGGATCGCATGGGCAGCAAGTGTAGGTGTATCACGGAGCAATGACTGATGCATGATTTCAAATCGACTGACCAAAGCCTGCGCTTTTTCAGGCGAACTCAACCAGTCCAAGATAGCACTGGACATGTTTTCGGGTGTGGCTTGATCTTGTAAAAGTTCTGGTACACAAAACGCTTGCGCCAAAATGTTGGGCAATCCCACCCATGGTTGAAGTTTTTTGCGCTTCATCATTTGCCAGCTGATCCAGTTCATGTTGTAGGCAATGACCATGGGCTTTTTGAACAGTGCTGCCTCGAGTGTGGCCGTGCCACTGGCAATGAGGGTGACATCGCACGCCGCCAAGGCCGCATGCGATTGGCCCTTCAAGATTTGAACTTGTGTGGCGCCAACTTTGTCGCGAATGTGTTCAATGCGCGACTTTATAGATGGCATGGCCGGCAACACAAATTGCAGCTTGGGTTGTTGCTGGCTGAGCAACATAGCAGCCTTTAAAAATCGTTCAGCCAAATACGTTATTTCAGATTCTCGGCTACCCGGCAACAAAGCCACCACAGGTCGATCAGGATCCAGGTTCAATTCATGGCGGGCTTTCAGAGCGTCCACGTGCATGGGAATGGCCTGAGCCAAGGGATGACCCACATAGGTCGCTGGAATGCCGTGCGCATGCAGCAAGTCTGTTTCGAATGGAAAAATACAAAGCACATGGTCTACGCTTTGTTTGATTTTTTCAATGCGCTCTGCGCGCCATGCCCAAATGGAGGGACAGACAAAATGCACAGTGGGAATGCCAGCCCGCTTCAAGTCGTGCTCTAAGTCGAGGTTGAAATCTGGTGCGTCGACACCCACAAATACTTGAGGTGGCTTTGCCAACAGTTGCGCTTTGAGTTGTTTGCGAATACCGACAATTTCTCGGTAGTGCCTCAGCACTTCTACATAACCTCTGACGGCCAATTTGTCTGACGGCCATAAAGCCTTGAAGCCTTGTGCTTGCATGCGAGGCCCACCAATGCCATACAAATTGGCTTCGGGCCACTTTGCACGAATGCCTTGCATCATTAAGCCTGCCAGCAAATCGCCTGATGTTTCTCCAGCCACCATGGCCATGGAAAAAGCCCCATCAGGGGCTTTTGAAGGCTGAGAAACGCTTGCGGCTTGCACCACTTATCTCACAATGCCGCGCTCAGGCGACGTGCCTTGCAAGAAGCTGAGCATCATGTCGACATCGGCTGTTGCTTCTGGGAATTTTTCCGTGAGTAACTCAATTTCAGATTGAGCTTGCGCCAATGTGAGTTCCTGGCGGTACAAGCTTTTGTGCATAGCTTTGACAGCAGCGATTCTTTCGGCCGAGAAACCGCGTCGGCGCAAACCTTCAAAGTTCATCGACCTTGCCTGAGCGGGTTGGCCTTGAGCCATGACGAAGGGGGGCAAGTCTGCAAATAACAAGGAATTCATCGCGGTAAAACTGTGTGCACCTAATCTACAGAACTGGTGTACCACTGTGAACCCTCCCAAAATGACCCAGTCGCCCACATGCACATGGCCCGCTAATTGAGTGCTATTTGCAAAGATGGTGTGGTTGCCAATTTGGCAGTCGTGCGCCAAATGAACATACGCCATGATCCAGTTGTCATTGCCCAATTTGGTGACGCCCGTGTCGCCGGGGGAGCCAATGTTGAAGGTGCAGAACTCGCGGATGGTGTTTCGATGGCCAATGATCAACTCGCAAGGCTCGCCTGCATACTTCTTGTCTTGAGGCACTGCGCCTAAAGAATTGAACTGAAAAATTTGGTTGTCTTTGCCGATGGTGGTGTGCCCCTCAATGACGCAATGGCTGGCTATGTTGGTGCCTGCATCAATTTGCACATGAGGGCCAATGACGGTGTAGGGCCCTACCCTGACACTGCTGTCAAGCTGGGCTGCTGGATCGACAATGGCGGTTGGATGAATGAGCGTCATAGACTTCTAAAGCAAGCTAATTAGGCAATCTTGCGCATGGTACACATGAGTTCTGCTTCTACCGCAATCTCATCACCCACTTTGGCGCGCGCTTTGAATTTAAAAACACCAGATTTCATTCGATCCAATTCAACTTCCAAAATGAGTTGGTCACCTGGTTCTACAGGTCGTTTAAAGCGGGCACCGTCTATGCCGGCGAAGTAATAAACAGTTTTTTCATCGGGCGTTTCACCCAAGGTGTCAAATGCAAGCAAAGCTGCGGCTTGTGCCAAGGCCTCCAACATCAATACGCCAGGCATTACGGGGCGTGATGGAAAGTGTCCTGTGAAATAGGGCTCATTCACAGACACATTTTTTAGGGCTTTGATTCGAACGCCTTTTTCAATTTCAAGCACTCGGTCCACCAACAAAATGGGAAATCGATGAGGCAATTGTTTGAGAATTTGATAGATGTCCATCATGATTAAATTTCCTGAGATGGTGGCTGAAGGCGTTGAGCCTCCAAGGATTTGATTCGATCGCGCAACTTGTACAACTGCTTCAAACTGGCTGCATTTTTTTCCCATGTGGCATTGTCGTCGATGGGAAACAAACCGGTGTAATTGCCAGCTTGAGAGATTGACCGTGTGACCACTGAAGCTGCAGAAATGTGCACGCCATCCGCCAAGCTCAGATGCCCCAACACAATGGCGCCACCACCAACTGTGCAATTCGCACCTATGCGAGCGCTGCCCGCCACACCCACACAACCCGCCATGGCAGTGTGCTTGCCAATGTGCACGTTGTGACCAATTTGAATAAGGTTGTCGAGTTTCACGCCGTCTTCAATGATGGTGTCTTGCAAAGCACCGCGATCAATGCAGGTATTGGCGCCAATTTCAACATCGTTGCCAATTTTGACGGCACCCAGCTGTTCAATTTTTTCCCACTCCCCTTGGTGCAATGCAAAACCAAAGCCATCAGCCCCAATCACAACACCTGAGTGAATAATGCAGCGCTCACCAATTTCACAAGACTCTCCCAAAGTGACCCTGGATTTGAGCTGAGAATAGGCGCCCACTTTGGCACCTCGCTCCACCACACACAAAGGGCCAATGATGGCTGTGTCTGCAACCAGCGCCTCGGGGTCGACCACGGCACTAGGGTGGATTCGGCTGCGAACGACTTGTGCGGTTTGCTTTTTCCAAAATTGCGTGAGTTTAGCGAAGTAGTGGTACGGATCTTCGGTCACGATACAAGCCCCACGCGTGAGCGCCAATTCTTTGAATGGGGCCGTCACAATCACACAGGCAGCGTGTGATTGATTTAAATGCGATTGGTACTTGGGGTGGCTTAGGAAACTCAAGTCGCCAGCACCCGCATTTTCTAGCGGAGCCAGTTTTTGAATGGATGTTTGTGGACTGCCGTGAAGGCTGCCGCCTAAAGCCTTAACAATGTCGCCAAGCTGCAGCACAACACAAGTCCAGTTCTCTCAGAGCAGGCGCTTATTTGCCAGCGGTTGCATTGAGAGTCTTGATGACTTTATCAGTGATGTCGTGCTTAGGATTGATGTAAACAGCCTCTTGAAAAATCACGTCGTACTTTTCAGCTTCTGCTACTTGTTTGACAGCACGGTTTGCACGCTCAATCACAACTTGCTGCTCTTCATTTTTGCGCGTGTTCAAGTCTTCCTGAAATTCGCGGCGCTTGCGTTGAAACTCTCGGTCTTGGTCCATGAGTTGCTTTTGACGCATGTTGCGCTGAGTTTCAGACAAGGTAGGCGCTTCGCGCTCAAATTTGTCAGATGCCGATTTGATGGTATTGCCCAGATCAACCAAATCTTTTTCCCGCTTTGCAAACTCTTGCTCCAACTTGGCCTGCGCAGACTTAGCCGTGCTGGCCTCGCGAAAGACGCGATCAGTGTTGACAAAACCGATTTTGATGTCCTGTGCGCTGGCCGCGGATGCACCGAGTGCACCGAAAGTCAACAAACAAACTTGAGAGAAATGACGAAGTGTTTTCATTAAAAGGAGGTTCCGATTTGGAATTGCAATCTTTGGATTTTATCCGTAACCTGACGCTTTACCGGGAAGGCATAGGAAAAGCGCAAAGGACCCATTGGGGAAATCCAGCTTAAACCCAATCCCACAGAGGACCTGAGTTCGTTGAATTTGATTTTTTCATCTTCGCCAAAAGCACGTCCTACGTCTGCAAAGGCAAACAGGCGCAAGGTTCTGTCATTGCCAGCGCCAGGAAATGGCGCCAACAGCTCGGCATTCAGGACAATTTTCTTGGGACCCCCTAAAAACAAACTGTTGGTGCTGTCTGATGGCCCTAAGCTAGATTGCTGGAAGCCCCGAACGCTACCTAAACCACCGACAAAGTAGTTTTTAAACAGCGGGTAGGGTCGGTTTGACAAGCCTTGGCCCCACCCCAAGTCAGCATTCAAGGCCAATGTGTACTTTTTAGTTAATGGTGTGTATTGCTGAATTTGGTAGTTCGAACGAAGATAACGCGCATCTCCCACAACACTGACATCTGAATTAAATCTTTGCAAAACACCCCGGGTTGGCACGATCGCACTGTCGCGGCCATCTCTACCCCAACCAATTGTCAGCGGCAAAGAGGTGCTGGTGTAGCCAAATTGCTGCATGTAAATCACGTAGGCGTTGGGTAAGTTGGAGCCTGGCTTGATGGAGGTCTGCTCTAAGTTTGCACCGAAGTAAACGGTATCGATTTCACTGAACGGCACACCAAATCGCATACCTGCGCCAGAACTGACCAAGCTGTAAGCATTCAAATCACCCAAATAGGGCCGCGTGGTTCGGTGAAACACGTCGATAGTTCGAGAAACGCCTTCATCCGTAAAGTAAGGATCGGTCGTGCTGACAACAATGGTTTTGTTGAATCTGCTGGTGTTGATTTCGGTGGCCAAGTAGTTGCCCGAACCGAAAGCATTTTCCTGTCGAATACCAAAGTTCAGCGCAATTTTTTCTGTAGAAGAAAAACCGGCGCCCAATGAAACACTGCCAGTTGGTTTTTCAACCACATTGACAGTCAAGTCGACTTGGTCGGTGGTAGCTGGCACTTCTTGGGTGTCGATGTTGACCTCGGTGAAGAAGCCTAAGCGGTCGACACGATCTCGCGACAATTTGATTTTGTCACCATCGTACCAAGCTGATTCCAACTGCCGGAATTCACGCCGAATGACCTCGTCTCGAGTTCGGTTGTTGCCTACGACGTTGATACGGCGTACGTAGGCACGGCGAGAAGGCTCGGCAACCAGTACAAAATTCACACGGTTGTTAATACGGTCAATTTCAGGTCGCGCATCGACTCGCGCGAAGGCAAAACCAAACTTGCCAAAGTAATCGGTGAATGCTTTGCTCGTTTCTGTCACTGTTTCAGCGTTGTAGGGTTGGGCCAAGCCAATTTTGACAAGCGCTTTGAACTCGTCATCTTTGCCCAAATAGTTGCCTTCCAGTTTGACACCTGAAACGACAAACCGTTCACCCTCTGTCACATTGATCGCAATGGAGATGTCTTGCTTATCGGGAGAAATGGCCACTTGGGTGGAATCAATTCTGAACTCCAAGAAGCCCCGTCCCAAATAGTAGGAACGCAGCGTTTCCAAGTCTGCATTGAGCTTGGTTCTGGAATATCGATCTGATTTGGTGTACCAGCTAAGCCAACCACCCACATCCAAATTGAACAGTTCTTTGAGTGTGTTTTCAGGAAATATTTGGTTGCCTGTAATTCGAATTTCTTTGATTTTGGAGGGGCCACCTTCTGTGACTGTGAGGGTCAACTTGACGCGATTTCGATCAACCGGCGTTACCGTTGTGACGATCTCAGCACCATACAAGCTCCTTGTGATGTATTGCCGCTTGAGTTCTTGCTCGGCTTTGTCTGCCAAGGCTTTGTCAAATGGACGCCCCTCAGAAATGCCGACTTCTTTCAAGGCCTTG
>CANNNB010000039.1 GCA_947505995.1 Comamonadaceae bacterium | reverse complement strand
TATGGGCATGTAGTTGTTGTGACACTTGTTACAACATTGGCTTCTAGCGTTGGTTCAAGCCTTTATCAGTACCTGATCAATAACAGAAGCTTTGACATGCTCACATCGGCAAGTTTTGCCATGGCAATTGGCGACTTTATAGGCACTGGAGTTTGCGTGTTTGCACTCACTTTTGCTGTGAAAAAGCCCTTTAAGTGAAAAACTTAGGTACGGTAATTTGTCTGAATCAATGACTCACTAACAGTTCATTCTGGAATTTTCATGTCCTCATCTCACTTTATAAAAATTTCTTCAATATTGTTTTTTTGTCTCACATTGACAAGCTTGTCTTTGGCTGCTGAAAAAAAGCGCATAGATAAAGAAGCTGATCTTCCTAGGTTCAGTTACAGCATTGGACAGCCATTAGAAAAAATTGTCCGTGACAAAGTGCTATTTATAAGTACAACGCAAAAAATTCGCGCTGATATTCAAAGTATTTTGGATCAATACGATATTGCCGATAAAGCTTCGCAACGGCAATACATAACAACATTAATGTCTCTTGACTTCTTACTTGGAAATTATGACGAAGCTCTATCTAAGTCTGAAATGGTCAGAGCACTTGAAGAAAAGCCAGCTGATAAATTGCTCTCTGCCTTGCGTTTAAGAGCGATGGCGGCTGCCGCAAAGAAAACAGGCTCAATCAATACGCCAGAATACTTTGCACTAGTGGGCAAGGAAATTACCAAGCAGCTCGACTCATATCCGTACTCTGTTATCGCAAATGACATTAAGAGTTATAAAGCCAGTGCTGAACTGATGGGGGAAGGGCCACTTTTGGGTGGTGTGAAAGATGTGTTGCAGAAAACAGTAGATAAAAATGGCGGTAATTTGAGTTTGGAATTGGCTTCAGAGTTAATCTACATCCGCTATGCCCTAGAAACCTCTTTGCCGCTTAAGAAAACCTTGATCTCTGTCTACACTGCATATCTGGAAAAAAACAAGGTCGAAAAAGCAGATATTTGGGCTTCACGAAATATTGAGCTTGCAATCAAAGGCAATTATCAGCCTGTGAATGTTGCGGTTTGGGACAGCGGCGTAGACAGCACACTGTTTCCCAATCAATTGCTGATTGATGGAAAAGGTAAACCCGCAACGATCGCTTTTGATTTGGAAAGCAAGCCAAGCAAGGATGCTCTTTACCCAATTCCCAAAGAACTAACAGCAAAACTGCCAAGCATGATTGCTCGGACAAAAGGTTTTTCTGATTTGGAATCAAGCATTGACAGCGTTGAAGCATCTGAAGTAAAGCAACTTATATCGTCACTAAAACAAGAAGAATTCAAGCCAACCATTGAGCAACTAAGTCTTGCTGGTAACTATGTTCACGGCACACATGTTGCTGGCATTACCCTGGAAGGAAATCCTTGGGCGCGATTGGTCATAGCGCGAATTTCATTTGATTACAAATTGCAACCCAGCCCTTGTCCTAGTCTTCAACTTGCAAAGCGCAGTGCTAAAGCCCATCAGTCATACGTTGATTTTTTTAAGAAGAATAAGGTGAGAGTCGTTAATATGAGTTGGGGAGGTTCTGTCAAAGGCGGCGAAGATTCTCTAGAAAAATGTGGCATTGGGAAAACTGTGGAAGAGCGCCAAAGACTAGCTCGTGTTTACTTTGAAATTGAGAAAAAAGCTTTGATAAAAGCTTTTCGAAGTGCACCAGGTATTTTGTTTATCACAGCAGCAGGAAATTCCAATTCTGACGCCTCCTTCGATGAATCCATACCGTCTAGTATCGTCTTACCAAATCTGCTGACAGTAGGTGCGGTAGATAAAGCAGGAGACGAAGCGCCATTTACCAGTTACGGCCCTACTGTAAAAGTCCACGCAAATGGCTATCAAGTCGAGAGCTATTTGCCAGGTGGTGCACGAGTGGCTTTGTCTGGTACATCAATGGCCTCACCTAATGTGGCGAACCTTGCTACAAAAATTCTAGCTATCAAACCTTCACTTAAGCCAGAAGAAGTCATTGCGATTATTCAAGACTCTGCAGATGCAACTGCGGATGGTCGACGCAAGTTGATAGATCCAAGCAAAGCGATTAAAAAGTTATAAGGACTACAAACAGTGGCTACTGCTACTGAGGCTGAAATTAATTTTGTGTAAAAGATTGAGTGTTTGAATGACCAGAATTTTTCAGAGATGATTCTTTCAATTCGTCATGACTTTTAAAATCTCAATTGCCAGCCAACTTGATTCCTGAATACACCACAATGACTTCATTCCGTTGAGGGTTGTTGTAATTTGCAACTGTCTTCAATAGGCTGTAAGGCAAGCCAATGGAGGAGGCGCTTTTTCCATAGAAGTCTTTCACTTCCACAATCAAAGTGCCATTGGCATCGAAGGTTCTTGAATTCAGCACAAGCAAAATTGAGCAGCAAGTGTCTGACAAGACTTCATAGCTCAAAACTGTTCTCCCTTGCTTGTCAGTGCGAGCAGAATCGGCATAGTTCAAGAGAACGCCCACATCTCCTTTGTCACCTGACTTTAAAGAGCCGCTGGGAAAGAGCTTGATAAACCAGTCTTGAGGATAAGCATAAAGTCCGCCCACAATTTCTTGGCGAATCAATTCATAATTTAAGCCGCATGGACCATTGCTAATGCAGGAATATTTTTGAGTGTAGTGTCTGTAAGTGGTGAATTGGCTGACGGGTGGACTGCAATTATTGAGTGTGGTATCAACCACGGTCTTGGTTCTGATCAATGGCAGACCATCGTAAAACTGAGGTGTGATTTCTGCTGCTGACTTTTCTATGATTTGCTTGCCATAGCAATCCAGTAATTTGTAGCTTAGTTTTGCACTGAAGCTTTCGATGGAGCTAGATGTTGATAATCCTAAAACGGTGATTGCAAAGTAATTATTGTCGAGCAAAGACACTTCGTGAGTGGCGTTGATATTTTTGGGGTCAATGCCATTCAGTGGCAACTGTAAACCCGAAATGGTCACCATATCACCGTTACTGGCCCCATGATTTTCATGTCTAACTTTGAGTATGGATTTGCCCGAAATTTTGTCAACGGACAATACTGTAGATTCTAATTTTGGATAGGCAAAATCTTGATAGACATATGCACTAATTTGGCCAGTGCTTGCAAATGCAGTTGATACGTTCTCATTCCAAAACTGAGAAAAATTGAGAGTATCTGCACTGTTGATCGTTGAAGTGCCAATGCCTATACTTGTGTTGTTGCCAGAGTTTGATGCAGCTTGAGCATCTGAGGCAGCGACGCCAATTGATGCGCCACCACCACAACTGGTTAGGAGGAAAAGGGAAAAAAAGGTGAAGATGAGGACTCTTAATGTGAGCACAATTTGCTGACTTGTTAAGGATGAAAAACGACTCTGATAATTTGGAGGGAGCTATTTCCTTAGTCTATTCACCGCCACCGTCTCCGCCGCCACCGCCACCGCCACCATCACTCCCACCATCGCTTGCGCTGCACTCATCGTTAGTTTGGTTCGGAACAATACCAAATAATGTAGACGTACCGTCGTCACTCTTTCTTTTTTTCTCTTCCTCGGTAAGCTCTAACGATTCACTTGCTTCTGACTTAAACAGTCTTTGCAACCATCCAAACATAGAAATTCTCCTGACATGTCTTTCACAAAATAGCGAAACATTGATTAATGATTAGTTCGTTTTTTCAAAGCGATTTGGCTTCATAAGTCACCCATTGCTTTTTGTATTTTCTTGGCTGACATCACAAGCGCAATCACATGACCTAGCGTAATTGTAAAACCAATAATCAAGGCGGCGATGCCACTTGAAATAGCAAATGACATTTAAGAAAATGCCCATAGTACAGCCAATCGCGATTTGCCCCTAAGCAGAGTCAAAAGCTCAATCGAGCGAAGCCAGTTTCAAAAAGTTAGCCGTGAATCCTAGATTTAAAAGAGCGAATATGATCTCTAACTGCACATATAGTATGTTTATTAAGATCTGTGAAGCATCACTTTCAATCTTAGGTAAGTAACTTATACGTTTATAAAAAAAGGTTTTTTTGAATGGGTCAAAAAAATAATTTCTATGTGTTGTAACGTACTTCCGTTGGCTATCAAAAAAACCATTCCAAAATTATTTCCTAGCTTCTGAATTGCATTTAAGGAGAAACAGTCATGAATATTTACAACTTGATCATCGCTGCAGAAAAATGTATTTTATTTTTCATTGCACTTCTTACGATTTTTAGCGTTGGTGCAGAAATGTATCTTGTGATTCAGAATGGAAAAATTGCTTTAACTGACCTGCTTTTGATGTTCATTTACGCGGAGGTTTTGGGAATGGTAGCTGCGTTTTATCAATACAGAAAAATTCCAATTACGTTACCTATTTTCATTGCAATCACGGCACTTTGCCGATTGATTATTCTTCAGGGAAAAGGAATTAGCACCGTTGATTTAATCTACGAAGGATGTGCAGTATTGCTACTTGCAATATCTACACTCATTATTCAATATGGCATGGGATTGTCAAAAAATAACGATGAGCAAGACAGGTAATTTAGACAGCTGGCAAAAAGTTTAAAGCTTGCTGCAAAACGATTAAGCGCCATGACCTTTGATATAGGTTTCTAGAAACTTGATCTGGTTCCCTTGAAGTTCAATAATATTCTTGACCAGATCACCGACAGAAATTACGCCAACCACTTGATTTTTTTCTACTACAGGTAAGTGTCGAATGTGCTTGTGAACCATGATTGCCATACATTCTTCTACTGTGTTGGAAAGTTTCACGGTAAGTGGATTAGGCGTCATGATTTCTGAGACCGCAACTTGAGTGGCATTGTTGTTTGGCAGCAATACCTTGATAGCGCAATCGCCTTGTGAGACGATGCCCTTCAATTCGTTGTCATCTATAACCAAGACGGCTCTGACGCGATAATCTCGCATAATTTTCAAGACATTTTCCACTGGGTCAGAAGATTGAACAGAAAAGATGGTGTTTGATTTTTGATCAATAATTTTTTTTACAGTAGTCATGAAGATTTGCCTTGGAAAATAAAACTACTATTTACGTAGTTTTTGTCTAATAAATTAGACAGTGCCTGTTGTATTTTTTAAAAGCAATATCTTATAGCTTGTGCTTCAAATAGTCCAACAAAAGTAGCTCTGAGTCTGCTCTGATCAAAACCTGCTTCAAAAAGGCCTCAAATAGCCTGTTTTTCCCTTCAACAAGAGCGAGGACAGACTCATTATTTAATGATGTTAAAAAATATAAACGACCTGAGATTGGGTTGGGCGGGCGCCTGAATCAAGTATTACAACGCTTGATATTCCGTTGCCGATTGACAGTATTTAGGATGCATTGCATGCGGATGCAAATAAAGCCGACATCATTTCATCCCCACCGTTTTCATCCCCAATGCCCGTTTGAACAAGTATTGTTTTGGTTTTTTTATCTATCAATAGGTTTTGTGACATTGCGCCTGCCATTCTAAGTACAGACCCGTTTGCTGTGTGATGCCAAAAAAAGTTTCGATAACCTCGGTTGGGCCTTGCCACATTGAAGCGACTTGCTTGATCTTTTTCGCCGTGTACTGAGCTTTCATCAATCCATGATTTTGAAACTATTTGTATGCCATTGACCGCACCTTCATTGGCCACCAACATGCCCACGCGTGCCCAGTCTTGTAGCGTTGCAGAAAAGCCAGCACCTGCAAAAGCAAAACCGCGAGCATCGGTAAGCCAGGTAGCATCCGATGCGGCGCCCATGGGTTGCCAGAGTTGTTGCTGGGCAATTAAATGCAGGGGTTGTTGATATGCGTAGACCAGCACCCATGCCATCAGAACTGGGTTTAAGTCTGTATAGCCAAATTTTTGTCCTTGAGGGTCACTTCGCCCCCATTTGAAAGTCATCACACCTCGGCGTTGATCTGTGTCGATGCCGCGTCTTGGTGAATAACCAATTTGAGAATAACCATAGCGTTCAAAGCCAGTGCTAGGGCTACAAAACGATTCGCAAATGTCAATGCCACTCGACATATTCAATAAATTTCTGATGGTGATATCGCCAAACACATGGCCCACCAATTGCGGCACATACTTGTCAATTCGATCGTCCAAAGAATGAAGTTTCTTTTGATCAAATGCAATGCCAACCAACAAGCCCAATATACTTTTAGTCATGGACCAACCAAAAAAGCGCATGTCTGGCAAGCGCTTATAGCGGTATTCCTCGTGCCAAATTTCATTGTTTCGTGCAATAAGAATGGCGGATCGGTTGTAGCGAGCGGCATAGTCAGATGCATCCATCAAAAAGTTCAGTTTGATTTTCCGCTTGGCTTGAACAAAGTTTGAGCTTTGGGTGCCGGCACTGATTTTTTGATGCGGCAGCATAGATTCAATGCCACCAGAGAAATTGCCCACGTGGTATTCAGGATAGCCCTCCCATTTTTGCTGAGCACCAGCAGGGCCCCAGCCAGTGGGGTAACCCATCGATTCACCCCATTTGTCTTGAGCCCAAATGGGGGTGCTGATTGCTGCCAAAGTTCCGGCCAGAAAATTGCGTTTATTCATAAATACAAAAACTCAATTGAGAGAGTATTCAATTTTTGTATTAACGCAGGTAAATGTCAACAGCTTATGTCTGCTTGATAGATTGATGCTTTGCAAGCAGACTGAGTGAAAGAATCTTCTAGTGAAGCTTTGCTTGTTGTTTTGCTATTCTCGTCTCAATGATGTCGCGATTTTTCTTTGCGTTTTCATCACCTTTCCTGGCTGCTTTTTGGTAGTAATTCAAGGCCTTGTGTGAGTCCACTGGAACGCCTTGCCCATGATCGTACATGAAGCCTAAATTAGACAGTGCTGCTGGGAATTCCTGCTCGGCTGCCAGTAAGTACCACTTTAGAGATTCGGGAAAGTTGAGTGGTACCCCGTGCGCGTTGCCATACATAAAACCCAATTTAAATTGTGCTTCTGCGCTTCTATGCTTGGACGCTAATGTGTACCACTTCATAGCTTCAGCGTAATTTTGTTCTGTGCCAAGGCCTTTGTCGTATATTTCGCCAAGCCTGACTTGTGAGTTGGTATGGCCCTTTAAAGCCAGTAAATGAAACCAATGCATAGCTTCATCAAAATCTTGCTTCACACTGATGCCCATTAAATTTAGATAACCAATTCGGTAATGCGCCTCTACGTGCCCTAAATTGGCTGCCAATTTGTACCAACGAATGGCTTCAATATCGTCCTGCTCTACGCCGCGGTGTAGTTCGTACATGAGACCAATGTTAAATTCAGCGGCAGGATGTTTCTTTTCTGCAGACAATTTATAGCACCTCAGTGCCGCTTGAAAGTCTTGCTTAACGCCCAAACCATTTTCAAGCATTTCTCCTAATCTGTTGAGTGCTTCGGCATTTCCTTGCTTAGCAGCGAACTCAAGCCAGTAAGCTGCCTTTGCATAATCTTTAGAAGTACCTTGCCCCATCTCATACATTATTCCCAGATAAAAGTGAGCTTCTGTTTTGCCTTGCTCTGACGCTAATTTAAAGGCGTCAAATGCCTGAACATAATTCTGAGCTACACCGTGCCCCTTGTAATGTATGAGACCTAAGTTAAATTGTGCTTCAGCCTCACCTCTGGCTGCTGCCTCGCCCTCCTTTTTGTATTCGGCTTCAATTTCAGCGTCAATGGCTTGCCTCTGCAAAACGAGTTCTTCAATTCGGGTCATGCGAGATGGTGGAGTTGTTTGTATTTTTCATAAGCATCCACATTGTGTACGGGTGAACCATTAATGGCAATTATTAAAATTTAAATTACTTTGCAGCGCCATAGCTTGTTTGACTCTGAGACCCACTAAATCAACCTGAAGCGATTCTGATTTCTTGAATCTTTTTATTGTCAACTCAAACTTACATAGCAAGGGTTTGGCCTTATATCTAATCTCATTTATGAGAATCAACTTGATGCTGATCAAGCTTTTCGTGTGCAGCCTCGTGTCTTGTTTAGCAGCAGTGAAAAGTTTTAATTTCCAATCATGGAAATTAATCCTAATTAAAAGTCTCCAAACCAAGGATTTATCATGGATCAATTTCAAACCCTAAGTTACCTTCAATTGGCACTCAATACAAATGCCACGTATACGGTTGCCATATTTTTTATTCTTTGGGTTGCGTTTCGCTTCGCAGGAAAAATGCGCGAAGGAGAGTCAACCATGTTGGGCAGAGTTTTGACCACACTATTTGGTCTGATGATCATCTGGAGTGGACTGCTCTTGGCCGCAACTCGCAATTTGTCATTTAGCTCAGCCGCCAGCGGCTTGAAAGCACTTAAAGCATCGGGGCAAACATTGAGTGCTCAAGCAGAAGCTCTGTTAACTCTGCCTCAGGTTATCTCTGCATCTGCCAACACCCAATTCAGTTTTTTCAACGATATCCCAAGCCTCATCTTTTGGTTGGTTGTAACAGTCATGCTTCTATCTGTGATTTGGATGCCTGCAGGGGCAAAAAAATCCCATTGAATTTCTAATGAGCAAATGCACACCTAAATTGATGGGCATTTCGTAAAGCATTTACTTCAGTAACACACCTTGTATTTGGTGCGTTACTGAATCCACCCTATTTAACAATATTCAATTTTTATCAGGATCATCCATGTCAAATCCCACTTATGTTGAAGAAGTCAATGCCATTACTCAGGTTTTGCAGCACTACATCGATGGCGCTCGATCTGGAAAAGGCGCCGCAATGAAGCCGTCCTTCCATGACAACGCAACCATTTATGGTTATGTAGGCGCCGATTTGTTTGGAGGTCCTATCCAAGGCCTTTTTGATTGGAATGACTCGAACGGTCCAGCAAAAGATATCAAGACTCAACTTTCTTCAGTCGATATCGTCGGTACTTGTGCCAACGTCCGAGTTGATTCAGACAATTGGACAGGACATCGTTTTACGGATTTCTTCAACCTTGTCAAGTTTGACGGCCACTGGAAGATCGTGAGCAAGGTGTTCTATCTACACCCTTGATTCAGGTTTAAGCTTTAAAGCTGCCTGGTCATAAACACACTGTGCGGATCTAGCTGGTAGTCGCCAAATGGCCCGCAAATTTCAAATCCGTTTTTAAAATACATGGATCTTGCGGCTGTGAACGATTCACTAGATCCTGTCTCTAAGCTTAAACGTTTTAATCCTCTTGAGTTGGCTTCTGTGACGATTTGCGATAAAACGGCTTGGCCAACGCCTTGACGCAAGAACATTGGTCTGGTTCTCATTGTTTTAACTTCACCGTGCTGCTTGTCAAGCGTTTGAAGAGCGCCACATCCACAAAGCTCAGACCCTGCCCACGCTGTCCAAAAAGTAATATGCGGTTGACGAAGTTTGTCTAGGGGTAATGCGTGAACACTTTCAATGGGGGTGTTATCTAGCATGCCTGCCAAGTGTTCCCGCACGATAGATTGAGACTCATCACTTGATAGATCGTCAATGCGCATCACAATTTGCATTTAAGAATCCTTGCCATTTTTTCAAATTAAATTCTTGAAATCTTATTCAATGGTATTTAAACATGTGAAGCGAAAATATCTGAAAGTGTGATGATTGGGGTGTGTAAGCGTTGTCTTTATCTAATTAAAAGTGAGCCTAGGTGCACCAATGCAGCTAGCAGGGCCAGCGCCAAGCCCACTGCGCCGCGAGGGCGTAAAACCATTTCTGCGACCACCTGTGTAGGGAACGAATAAGTTTGCTGCACTGCGGCATGCTTAAAGGGATGTGCCTTTAGAAATTTACCATTCGTAGCAAGTTTCATCATGTCTCTGCGGCTACGGTACCTCATCATGCCGGCAATTGACCAGCCTGGATCTGGTGGTGCATTCCAAGCGTCAATGTAGCCCGCCACTTTGCGCGCGGCTACGACAGGATGACCACCGCCAGAAAGTAAGACACCAATAAATTGCTTGACATATTCCTGCAGCAATTCTTGTGCGGGTGTAGGTACCCCCGTGAAGGGGTGTGCCACTGGTTGGGGGAAGAGCTTGACGAGGTTGCACATGACAAATTCTTTGCCGTCATCAGCCTCCAGAAACTCACGCAGTACCGCCCGATCTGTATGGTGTGGCCCCGGTAAGCCAGCGGTCACGTTCATGAACTGCTCAATCTCTTCAGAGCTTAGGGGGCCGCGCCAGTTGTCGTACCAAGCGCGAAAGAGAATGTATGCCAATAGTGCGGCAGGCCAAACCCACCAAAATCCCAATGAGCTAGCTGTGGTCATATGAAGGTTTCCAATGTCATATTGTTGGCTGAATCATACTTAAATTCAATGCAGTTTTCTCCATTGGCTTCAGCTGGTTGCCAAATCTTAAATCTTCACATGCCTTCAAAAAAAACACCAATGCAAGGACTTTTCATCTTTGAAAAAAAGATGTTGCATGAATGCTATGTAGCATTTATACTATCTTCATGAGTCGCAATGAAGAAATTCCCGTTTACAACCGAATCGCAGAGCAGCGCGAGCAAATGGGCATGTCTCGCCAACAGTTGGCCGAATCTGTTGGCGTGCATTACCAAACCATTGGCTACTTGGAAAGGGGCGAGTACAGCCCTAGCTTGGTGCTTACCATGAGAATCTCGGAAGTATTGGGAAAAGACATTCAAAGCTTATTTTCTATTCAACCATTTGCAAAAGGCAAATAACATGACAGAGAAAAAAGACAACAAGTTTTATTGGTCTGCGGGTGTGACCAAAAATGAAGTCATTGAAAGTTTGAACGACAACAGGCCGTCTGTTTTTGCAATTAATTCCTGAGGAATCAAAATGAAAGCCATTTTTTTAAAAATCAAAAGCCTTTATGAGTTAATCAATCGTGGCATTCTCAAGGTGTCCGATTGGATGATCAAAAGCTTTCGAGTAGCGCTGGTTTTTGGTGTGGTTCTGTATGCGGTAGGTATAGGCTGGTTTGTTTTTTATTCTGACAAAGTTAGCCTAGACGATCACACAGTTCTGGTCATGGACTTAAAAGGCGCATTGGTTGAAGAATCACCAGGCGGCTTGAAGGACAAATTCATTGGCGAACTTCAGGGCACTGCAACTGATACGGTTCGTCTGCGCGATGTGGTCATGACTCTCGAACTGGCAGCCAAAGACAAGCACATTGACAAAGTTCTTTTGAAATTAGACGACTTCAAGGGCGGTGGCTTGGTTTCTTTGCGTGAAGCTGCCAGCGCCATTGAAAAATTCAAAGCCTCTGGTAAGCAAGTGGTGGCCTGGTCATCCTTTTACGACCAACGCCAATATTATTTGGCGGCCCATGCCAACCAAGTGCTGTCGCATCCCATGGGTGGCGTTTTAATCGAGGGTTTTGGAAGAAGCCGCAATTACTACAAAGACGCATTAGACAAACTGGGTATCAAAGCCAATTTAATCCGTGTGGGTCAATTCAAGTCTGCAGGTGAGCCTTATGTATTGAATGCACCTTCCCAAGCAGCTTTGAAAGCCGAGGCGCATGTTTATGACGCTTTATGGGCTTTGTACACTGGGGGCGTTGAAAAGGCTCGCAACCTACCTGCCAACAGCATCAATCAAAACATGGGCAAGCTGCCTGATGCGTTAATCAATGTCAAAGGCAATACAGCCCAATTGGCCATCGATTGGAAGTGGCTAGATGGTCTGCAGACTTTTGAATCCTTACGCGAAACGCTCATGAAAGAGGTTGGCAAAGACGAAGACATCCAATCTTTCCGTCAGGTTGGCTGGAAAGACTATCTCATCTCTGAAGTCAAAAAAGTCAAAGGTGATCACATTGCCATTGTGGTGGCTGAAGGTGAAATTGGCGATGGCCGGGCACCAGCAGGAAAAATTGGCGGTATCTCTACTTCTGAGCGCATTCGAAAAGCAGCTGAAGACAAGGAAGTCAAAGCCATTGTGCTTAGAGTTAATTCACCAGGCGGGAGTGTTTTGGGCTCTGAGCTCATTCGAGATCAACTGCAAATTGCCAAAGACAAGGGCAAGCCTGTCGTGGTTTCCATGGGCAACTTGGCAGCTTCCGGCGGCTATTGGATTTCAATGGCATCCGATGTGGTCATTGCCGACCCAGCCACCATTTCGGGGTCTATTGGCGTGTTTGCCATGCTGCCCACCGGTGATGGCTTGATGAGCAAAATTGGTGTGAATACGGGTGGATACCAAACCAGTTGGCTTTCGGGTGCTTACGACCCTAGAAAAGCGCTAGACCCCCGCATGCAATCTTTGGTGCAATCTAGCATTGAACATATCTATGCCGATTTCATTGGCAAGGTATCTCAAACTCGCAAACTAGAGTTAGCCAAGGTTGATGACTTAGCACAAGGCAGAATTTGGACAGGTGCTCAAGCGGTTGATCACAAACTGATTGACAGGCTTGGTAGCTTGTCTGATGCCGTGGACGAGGCGAGAGCACGGGTCTCTAAATTAGAGGGTCAGAAAAGCAGCGACAAAGAGCTTCCATTTAAGTATGTTGGACCTAAAACTTCCCCATTAGAAAGATTTGCCCAAAAATTCATGGGCCAGTTAGGGTGGATCGCTGGTGAAGGCAAAGCGCTGCCAACTTGGAGTGTGATGTCCGGACATTCTGGTCCCGAGGCGCTGTTGTTGAATACATTGGGTCAAGACCTCACTTGGTTGCAAACGGTCATTGAGAAAAAACAGCCCTTTGGCGCGGCTGCGCATTGTTTGTGCAATGTCACGCCCTAAAACTTAAGCCATTCAATTTAGCGGGTCTTGCTCTCTCACTTGGTTCAGTACCGAGGGAGCAAAACCACGCTATTTTTGTAAATGCTGAGCCAGCAACAAAGCCACATGCACAGCACCACGCGACGTGCCGTCCATAATTTGATGCCGGCAGCTGGTGCCATCGGCCACCACACAAGCATCCTTGTGGCTCCTAATGCTTGGTAACAAGTTGGCCTCTGCCATTTGTTTGGAGACTTCCAAATGCGAAGCTTCATAGCCAAAGGAGCCTGCCATGCCGCAGCAGCTGCTTTCAATCAAATCTACTTTAGCCTCAGGAATAAGTTGAATTGCTTGCGTCACTGAGGGCATCAACCCAAAGGCTTTTTGATGGCAATGCCCGTGTACCAAAATCGGTTTTTGAGCAGGCCCCAATTTGGCCTTAAGTGAATCAAGTTTCCCAGCTTTGTTTTCTGTGGCTAAAAACTCTTCAAACAATACAGCATGTGCTGCCACAGTTTCAGCCATTTCACCCAGACCCATGACCAAAGATTCATCTCTGAGGGTTAAAAGGCATGAAGGCTCTAGGCCCACGATGGCAATGCCTTTTTGTGCGAAGGGCAGCAATGCTTCCAGCAAAGCTTGCGCATGCTCTTTGGCCTTGCTCACCTGTCCACTTGCCAAATAGGTTCTACCGCAGCAAAGGTGCTGGCCAGGAGTGTCATGCTTTGTGCGACTGGCAATGTGAACTTGATAACCCGCCGCCAACAAAACGTCGTGGGCTGCCCATGCGTTTTCAGACTCAAAGTAGCCATTGAAAGTATCTACAAACAAAACCACAGGTTTGATGGCCTTTAAGACTTCTGCTGCCGAAACACCGACACGAGCGCCGTTGAAGAAATGGTCTTTTTTCCATTCAGGCCATGAGCGCTCTGCAGACAGGCCCGTTAGAGACTCTGCCAACTTGGCCAATAAGGGCGATTGGTTTCTGAGGTTCATAAGACCTGGCCATTGCGATGCAATGTGCGCATAGCGCGGCAAGTTAGAGATCAACGAGTCTTTCAACTGCAAGCCATGCTTTTCGTTGTAATGATGTTGCACTTCAATTTTCATGCGAGCCATGTCAACGCCAGTAGGGCAATCACGTTTGCAACCTTTGCAACCCACACACAAGTCCATTGCCTCCTTCACTTCAGGGCTTTCTAGGCCGCCTTTCAGTTGGCCACTCAATGCCAAGCGAAGTGTGTTGGCCCTGCCGCGTGTGGCATGAATTTCATCGCGTGTAACTCTGAAACTTGGGCACATGGTGCCCGCATCAAATTTTCTGCAAGTGCCATTGTTGTTGCACATTTCCACGGCTTTGGCCAAGCCTTGTGCTGGGTCTTGACCTGTTCCGGGCAATGTTGTTTGTTCTGTGGCGGCGTCGTTGTGAACATTCCAAGCGCTCCAATCGAGCGCTGTCTGAATGGGAATAATCTTGTAATTATTGCCAAAGCGCATGAGCGATGTGTCGTCCATTTTGGGTGGATTGACCATGCGGTTGGGACTGAGCAAGTTCAAGGGGTCAAGGTGCTGTTTGATTTGCACAAAGGCTTGCTGCAGGGCAGGGCCAAATTGCCACTCAATCCATTCGCCTCGGCACAGGCCATCGCCATGTTCGCCGCTGTAGGCGCCTTTGAATTTTCTCACAAGTGCGCTGGCCTCTTCGGCAATGGCGCGCATTTTGAGGGGGCCATCGCGCCGCATGTCCAAAATAGGGCGAACATGCAATGTTCCCACGGAGGCATGGGCATACCATGTGCCTTTGGTGCCGTGTCTTTGAAAGACCTGTGTCAAAGCATCTGTGTACTCTGCTAAGTGTTCTAAAGGCACAGCGCAGTCTTCAATGAAGCTCACTGGTTTGCCATCGCCCTTCAAGCTCATCATGATGTTCAAGCCTGCTTTGCGAACTTCCCACAGATTTTTTTGTGGCGCATCGTCAACCATTTCCACCACACTGTTGGGCAAGCCCATGTCGCCCATGAGCGACACCAACTGTTTCAATTCACGCTTGAGTTTTTCTTTGTCATTGCCTGCAAACTCGACCAACAAAATGGCCTCGGGTTCGCCAATAATGGCAGTGCGAATGGTGGGTTCGAAGGCTGGAATTTTCAATGACAAGTCAATCATGGTTCG
>CANNNB010000038.1 GCA_947505995.1 Comamonadaceae bacterium | reverse complement strand
TGGCTGAGTGGCAAACTTTGTTCGAGCTCAGTGAAAAATATGGCTTCGTCATTGCCTCCGACGAGTGCTACAGCGAAATCTATTTCCGCAATGAACCACCCTTAGGCGGGTTAGAAGCTGCCTCTCTTTTGGGTTACAAAGAATTCAAACGTTTGATCGCCTTCACAAGCTTGTCAAAACGCAGCAACGTGCCAGGCTTGCGCAGTGGCTTTGTGGCTGGCGACGCCGCCATCATCAAAGATTTTTTACTGTATCGCACATACCACGGCTGCGCCATGAGTGGCGTGGTTCAAGCCGCCAGCATTGCGGCTTGGAACGACGAAGACCATGTGGTAGAAAACCGCAACCTGTACCGCACCAAATTTGCACAAGTCACGCCGGTCTTGGAAGAAGTCATGGATGTCAAACTACCCGATGCCAGTTTCTACTTGTGGGCAGGTGTCCCGGCAGCTTGGCACAACAGCGATACCGATTTTGCACGCGAGCTTTATGCATCTGAGAATGTCACTGTGTTGCCGGGCAGCTACATTGGCCGAACCGTCAATGGACAAAACCCAGGCCAAGGTCGAGTTCGAATGGCCTTGGTGGCCGAAACGGCCGAGTGCTTGGAAGCTGCACACCGCATGGCAAGATTCATCAAAGCAGGCAGACCGTCATGAGCGCCACACTTCGACTGGCTGAGCAACTGATCTCCCTGACTTCCGTCACCCCCGAAGATGGTGGCTGTACGGCCTTGATCAATTCGCACCTTGAACCTTTGGGCTTTCAATGCGAAGTAATTGATTTGGGGCCAGACAACTTTCGGGTTCGAAATCTTTGGGCCAAAAGAGCGGGCACCTCTGGCCAAACCTTGGCATTTGCTGGTCACGTTGATGTCGTACCCACAGGGCCTTTGAAGAAATGGACCAGCGATCCCTTCACACCCACCCACCGAGACGGCAAACTGTTTGGGCGCGGCGCAAGCGATATGAAAACCTCACTGGCCGCCATGGTGGTGGCCACCCAAGAGTTTTACCAAGCATGCCCCACCCCTGCATTAGGCATTGCATTTTTACTAACCAGTGACGAAGAGGGCCCTGCACTCGATGGCACCGCGCGCATTTGTGAAATGCTTCAAGCGCGCCAAGAAACGCCCGACTATTGCATTGTGGGAGAGCCCACATCCGTCAAACAAACAGGCGACATGATCAAGAACGGCAGGCGCGGTTCACTCAGTGGCAAATTGATCGTCAAAGGCATTCAAGGGCACATTGCCTATCCGCAGTTGGCAGACAATCCTGTGCACCGTGCTGCACCTGCACTGGCCGAATTGGCCGGCATGGTGTGGGATGAAGGCAATGAATTTTTTCCGCCTACCAGCTGGCAAATCAGCAACGTTCAAGCTGGCACTGGCGCTACCAATGTAATTCCAGGTGAAATGGTCATTGACTTTAACTTTCGTTTTTGCACCGAGTCCAACGAAACCTCACTGAAAAAACGCCTTACCGATGTTCTCTTGAAACATGCGTTGAAGTTTGACATTGAATGGACTTTGGGTGGCCTACCCTTTCTCACCACACCAGGCACCTTGGTGAAAGCGGTGCAAGAAGCTATTTGTGAAGTCACAGGGCTTCAAACCGAATTGTCTACAACAGGCGGCACCAGTGATGGCCGTTTCATTGCTCAAACCTGCCCGCAAGTGATTGAACTCGGCCCACCCAATGCCACAATTCACAAGATTGATGAACACGTTGCATTGGTTGACATTGAGCCCCTGAAGAACATCTACAAAAAGGTCTTGGTTAATTTGAACAATGCCTGTGCGCTTGAAATGGCCCACAAGCCTTAAGGCCTCAAAGCGATGGATCTCAAACAACTCATACACACCAGCGCAGATCAACTTGATCAAGCCAAAGTCGCATTTGGTCATGGCACATTGAATGCGCAAGATGAAGCTGCTTGGCTTGTATTGTGGCAACTTCAATTGCCATTGAACCTGGACTTAAGTCTAGATAACCTTAGCATTCAGAAACAGGTCTCGGAGTTGAATGCAAATATCAATGTAGCCCAAATTTCTTTGGCTCACATCCAAGCTTGCCAAGCGCTTATTGAGCAACGCATTCAGACACGCAAACCTGCAGCCTACCTTACACAGGAAGCTTGGCTCCAAGGCATTCCCTTTTATGTGGATGAACGCAGCATAGTGCCTCGCAGCTTCATAGCCGAGTTGATTGCAGACTGCGCCTTTGATGGCTGGCTGTCCGAGACATCGCATTTGTTCTTAGACCTGTGCACTGGCAATGGCAGTTTGGCAGTATTGTGTGCCATGGCCTATCCTGAAATTCAAGTGACTGGGGCTGATATTTCAAAGGATGCGCTGGCCGTAGCCAAAATCAATGTCGATAAACACCAGCTATCAGATCGCATTCAACTTGTGGAAAGTGATGGGCTCAAAGGACTTACACAAAAGTTTGATTGCATTATTTGTAATCCGCCTTATGTGTGCGAAGCCAGCATTCAAAACCTCCCAGCAGAATACAAAGCAGAGCCACTGCTTGCCTTGGCAGGCGGCACAGATGGCATGGATTTCATTCGGCAGTTGTTCATCGACTTGCCAGATCGCATGAGCGAACAAGCTATTTTGATTCTAGAAATTGGCAATGAGCGCGACCACTTTGAAGCAGCCTTTCCCAAACTTGAAGCCGTCTGGTTAGACACCAGTGCTGGCGAGGATCAAGTTGCATTGATCACCAAAGAAGCGCTGCTTAAAATCGACACAGCCTCATGACAGGATTTTGTGAAATTAAACTCCCCTTCAATCAAAACGCATTTTGGGGCAACAGTCACATACCCGTCTTTATTCACAATTTGGTCAAAAAAACTCAAATGCACGGCTATGATCAAGCCATATTAAGTAACAGGCAACGCAATGTGATGGGCTTAGCCCTTTACAGAGCATGAGATATTCTGCCTGTACCTTCTTTTAAAACACATCCCATTCCAGAACTGATCTTCCTAGGTCGCTCGCTGAGCGCGGCCGATGCTCAAACCCTTTCATGATTCAACTGAAAAATGTCACGCTGCGACGCAGCGCCAAAGTGTTGCTAGATGCCGCATCCGTCACACTCAATCCAGGTGAAAAAGTGGGCTTGGTTGGCCGCAATGGCGCCGGAAAATCCACCTTGTTCGCGCTTTTCAATGGCACCCTGCACGAAGATGCTGGCGATTTCTCCATTCCCAAACAATGGCGATTGGCTCAAGTGGCCCAAGACATGCCAGAAACAGAAGAAAGCGCAACAGATTTTGTGCTGGGTGGCGATACGCGATTGGCTGAGCTGCGTGCGGTGCTTCATGCGGCGGAGCTTTCTGAAGATGGTATGGCCATGGCACACGCCCACGTTGACTTGGCAGATGCTGGCGAACACGATGCAGTGCCCCGCGCTCAGTCTTTGATTTTGGGTCTAGGATTCAGAACAGCAGAATTGGACCATCCGGTCAACAGTTTTTCAGGCGGATGGCGGATGCGCTTGCAATTGGCTCGAGCTTTAATGTGCCCCTCTGACTTGCTCATTTTGGACGAGCCCACCAATCACTTGGATTTGGATGCCTTGGTTTGGCTAGAAGCATGGCTTAAACGCTATATGGGCACCATGGTTGTAATTAGCCACGATCGAGAATTTCTGGATGCCGTCACCGATGTCACGCTGCACATTGAACATGCCAAGCTCAACCGATACGGCGGCAATTACAGCGCGTTTGAAACCCTGAGATCTCAGCAACTTGAATTGCAACAAGCTTCGTTCTCAAAGCAGCAAGACAAAATTGCACACTTGCAAAAATTCATTGACCGATTCAAAGCCAAAGCCAGCAAAGCCAAACAGGCTCAAAGCCGGGTGAAGGCACTTGAACGCATGGAAAAAATTGCACCCGTTCTGGCGGATGCCGATTTCACCTTTGAATTCAAAGAGCCTCAAAATTTACCCAACCCCATGTTGGCCATCACCGATGCCAATCTAGGTTATTCGGTAGATGGCATTCACAAAATCATTGTCAGACAAGTGAATAAATCCGTGTTGGCAGGCGAGCGGATTGGCATCTTGGGCGCCAACGGTCAAGGCAAATCTACTTTGGTCAAAACCATTGCACGCAGCATCAAGGCTTTGTCTGGTGAACTGACTGAAGGCAAGGGGCTGAATATTGGCTATTTTGCTCAGCAAGAGTTGGACGTCTTGCACCCCTCCGACAATCCGCTAGAACACATGATTCGCTTGGTCAAAGAACTGGGCTCTACACCGGGACAGTCATCACGCGAACAAGACCTTCGCAATTTTTTGGGAACTTTCAATTTCACCGGCGACATGGTGAAGCAAAACGTAGGCTCAATGAGTGGTGGTGAAAAAGCCAGACTGGTATTGGCCATGATTGTGTGGCAGCGGCCTAACCTTCTGTTGCTGGATGAACCTACCAACCATTTGGACTTGGCCACACGTGAGGCCTTGTCCATGGCCTTGAACGAATTTGAAGGCACCGTGATGTTGGTCAGCCACGATCGCGCTTTGTTGCGTGCGGTCTGTGATGAATTTTGGTTGGTTGGCCGCGGCGAAATTAAACCTTTTGATGGTGACCTAGACGATTACCAGCGCTATTTGTTAGAAGAATCCAAACGCCTTCGCGAGGAAGCCAAAAACAACGTGGCAGATGCGCCCGTTGCCGAACCAAGTGCTGCAAAGTCGGAGCCTCAAAAGCCTTTGGCCAAAATAGCCAACCGAACGCCAGACCAAAAAAAAGAAGATGCACTTTTACGTCAACAAAAATCAGCACTTCTAAAACCTTTGAAAAAATCAATTGAGCAAGCGGATCAAAAAATAGCGAAGTTAGAGGCAGACAAGTTAGTGTTGGAAAGCAAACTGGCTACACCACTTTCCCCTACTGAGATAGCCGAAACTGGCAGACTTCTCAAAACGGTTAACACTGCCCTTGAAGAGCTTGAAATTCAATGGCTAGCATGGTCAGAGGAATTGGAACGGCTTCATTTGGAAGTTTGAATTGTTTGTTAGATCTACCTGCTTGAACTTGGGCCTTGATTTTGAATGGGCAAGAAAAAACCCCACAAAGCAAGCCTTGCGGGGTTTTTAAGAGAGGTTTGAGTATTTGGTGGGTCGGGCGAGATTCGAACTCGCGACCAACGGATTAAAAGTCCGCTGCTCTACCGACTGAGCTACCGACCCATCTACTCAAGCCTTAAATTATAGCTTCAAATTTTAGGCTTTGCCAAGCCATCCGCGAGAAAATTTACGACCAATGAAGCAGCGACCAATCCAAAGGCTGCAGTGACCGTGACAGCAGATCCATAGCCGTGGCAGTTAAGTGAGCCGTCGCCCTCAACCAGACAAGATGCATCGGGTGGTGCAACATTCTCGCGACTGAACACGCAGCGTAGACCTATTTTTTTGCCCTCCTTGGGAGCGCCTTTTTCTTTTCTAAGCCGGTAACGCAGTTGCGACAAGAGAGGATCGTGGGTTACCTGCGACAGATCGGCTTGCTCGACACGATGGGCTTCACGCTTGCCACCAGCAGCCCCAAGTGTGACCATATAAATCTTCTGGCGAATGGCCCAATCGGCCATGACCACTTTGGCTTTGACTTGATCACAAGCATCGACCACTGCCGTTAAGGGAACCAAACTTGATGAAATGATATTGTCAACAAGCGCCACCCAGTTTTCTGGAGAGACAAAGTCATCGACCACATGAACAATGCATTCAGAATTGATCTGCCCAATTCTATCTTTCATGGCCAGTACTTTGGCCTGTCCCAGTGTGCTTTCTAGAGCATGAATTTGCCGATTGATATTGGATTCAGCAATGTGGTCCATGTCAACCAAGGTTAATTCACCGACGCCACTTCTGGCCAATGCTTCAGCTATCCAAGAACCGACACCGCCAATGCCCACAATCAACACGTGAGAACGTGCTATGTGAGCTGCTCCGCTTAAACCATAAAGTCTGGCCATGCCACCAAACCTTCGACTTGATATGTTGGTTTGCGTCACGAAATTAGTTTAAAAAAGGCCACCACTGCATCAAGCTTGGCGCAAATCGAATTGCAATGCTGCATAGGCACCAGCAACAATGGCCAAGCTAGCAATGGTGCTGGCTAAACTTAGCGTAGACAAGCCGCTTAAGCCTTGTCCAATAGAGCAACCCATGGCAAGCACAGCCCCTACGCCCATCAGGCTTGCCCCCACTAGGTGACGACGCATATCGGTTGCGTTTGTAAAGCCCTCAAACTTCAGTGTTCCTTGAAACCAAGCACTGATGAAGGAGCCTGCACAAATTCCAAGCACGCTAACTAAACCCATGGTCAAGCGTTTGGTGCCATCACTGAAATACATCAATGCGTCTAAAGTTAAGGCCACAGGACCCGTAAAACTGAAGGCTTCCATTTTGCGACTTGAAGTTGCCAGGAAAAACTCTTCCAAAGTTTCTGGGTGTTCCATGCCGTGACCTAAAACGCCAGAAATCCACCAGACCCCACAAATCACCAGACCGACCAAAATACCGGTCAATACATTGTGCCGCGTGAAAAAATTTAGATCTTTGAAAATCCAAAAAACCAAAAGCGCAGAAACTAAGCTAGCAGCGCCGAAAATACCAACTTCAAGGGAAACATTGAAATAATGGCTGAGCCACTCGCCTGCAAAAAGGCCAATTGGCATTTCTACTTTCACGACATCCACGTACTGGACCCTGCCAACGGCCAATAGACCTTTCATGGTGGAAAGCGCAACAACGCCCATAACAAGCAACACCCACAAAGATTTCAAGTTACCAGCACCTAGGCGAACCAGCGTCTTAGATCCACAGCCTGAGGCCCAAACCATGCCCCAGCCGAACAGCAAGCCACCAAGCAAGGATGAGAGCCACAAAAGATCCTTGGTGGCGTAGATAGATTGAAGAGGGTTGATAAGGCCAACAAAAGACATGCAGCCAAATCCAAAAATGGCAACGGCCAAAGCGAGAGCCCACTGACGCAAACGGTCAAAGTTCTCCATCACCACAGCGTCGCTGATAGCGCCCATGGTGCAAAAGTGGGAACGATGAAGCAAGGCCCCAAAAAAGAGAGATACAAGGGCAGTCAAACTCAAGACCAACCACTGCAAATGGGCAAGTTGAGTTTCGTTCATGAAGAATTACTTGAGACGACTAAGGCGATCTTTGGCAGTTTGAGCTGCCTCACTGGCGGGGTAAAGGCTGATCAATGACTCCATGGCTTTTTTGGCTGCTTTCAAATCCTTGAGCTCGACCCAACAATTTGAAATAGCCAACATGGCTTCGGGCGCTCGGGAATGCTGTGGTGCAATGCTTAAAAGCTTGCGGAAATTAACAATTGATTCTTTGTAATCTTTGGTGGCGTACTGCGCATTGCCTAACCAAAAAAGTGAAGAAGATGCGAAACCACTGGTTGGATATCTCAGCAAAAAGGCTAACAGACTGTTTTGGGCAGCAGCAAAGTCTCCAGTTCGAAAAACAGCCAGTGAGTTTTCATATTGTTTTTTTTCTGCAGGCTCAGCTTGAAACTCGAGACCATCTAAAACCACTTTGATGGGTTCAAATTTGCTCAATCTCGAGTCCAAGGTTTGCAATAAGTCTTTTTGTTTCAGTTGAACTTCTGAGACTTCACGCAACACCTGTTCCAAAGAACCACGAAGGCCAGCTTGCTCGTTCTTCAAACCTTCAATTTGGTTTTGCAAGTCAAGAAAGGCTCTTCTGAATGGGACGATTTCTTCAGATTGCAAACGGATAGATTGCTGTGTGGTCTCTAACTTTTGCTGCATGGCATCCAACTTTTGCTGGGTCGCCTCAAGCTTTTGTCGCAAGTCTAAGATAGCCCGACGAGCTTCATCATCGCCAAACAAAGCAGCATTTGCCAAAAAGCTAAAGCTTGACATTGCAATGAGCAAGGTCAGTTTGAAAGAGAAACGGCTATTTAGGACTCGCATAAAACGACTTCAATTAGTATTTGACTTCAACCCGACGATTCTTAGCAAAAGCGGCTTCATCTGAGCCAGCTTCTGCAGGCTTTTCTTTGCCAAAGCTGACCGCCTCAAGCTGAGCGTCACTCACACCCAAAAGAGTGAGAGCGCGCCGCACAGTTTCCGCACGTTTTTGACCCAAAGCCAAATTGTATTCACGACCACCACGCTCATCGGTGTGACCTTCAAGTTGAACTTTGAACTGCTTGTTGGCTTGCAGATGCGCAGCATTGCGCTCCAACACAGCGCGTGCTTCTGGCTTCAAAGTAAAACTGTCGTAGTCAAAGTAAACCACATTTACACCTGCAGGCGCGGAACCTAGCGCACCTGCTCTGCCGCTGACAACTGGCGCAACACTGCTTTGTGCAGCTTCAGACGAAATAGGGGCTGCAGGCGCTGCGGTCGCTGATGCATTCCTATCCTCGACGGGAACATCGTTCAATTTGACACCAGAGGAGCATGCCGCAAGGGCGACTGTGAGCGCTAAAACCCAAAAACTTCGTTTGATCATGAAAAACTCCAAATTTTAATTACCGAAAAGGACCCCAGGCAGGCTCACGAATATCACCACTTTGTCCAGCCAATCTGGCTTTGATCTTGCCGTCCAAAGTGCTTGTCATTAGCGCCTCGCGTCCCTGAAGCACCGTGGCATAAACAATCAATTTACTGTTAGGTGCAAAGCTAGGTCGCTCATCGGCTGTGGTTTCAGTGATGGAGATTGACTGGCCGGTGCTCAAATTCATGACTTGAACTTTGAACTGCCCTCCCACACGCGAAATGAAAGTTAGCCACCGCCCATCTGGGCTAAGTGCAGGTGAGATATTGTAACTTCCGCCAAAAGTGACTCTTTCTGCGCCCGATCCGGAGCTGTTCATTTTGTAAATTTGAGGACTTCCTCCTCGATCAGACACAAAGTAGATCTTGGAGCCATCTTGTGAAAAACTTGGCTCAGTATCAATGCCCGAGTTTTGCGTTAAGCGTTTAGCTTCGCCAGATGCCACATCAATCAGATACAACTGTGAGCCACCATCGCGGCTTAATGTGGCTAACAAAGAACGGCCATCAGGCGACCAAGCAGGAGCGCTGTTGGACCCTTTGAAGTTGGCGATGACTTTGCGCTTTCCGGTTGCAAGTTCATGGACATAAATTACAGGCTTGCGAGACTCAAATGAAACATAAGCCAATTGATTTCCCTTTGGCGACCAAGATGGGGAAATGATGGGCTCGGAACTTGTGAGGGCCGATTGCGCGTTCTCGCCATCTGAATCGGCAATCCAAAGGCTGTATTTGCCCGAGGTTTTGGTGATGTAGGCAATGCGGGTTGCAAAGACACCCTTTTCGCCCGTGAGTTTTTCATAAACCCAGTCAGCCAGACGGTGCGCAGATAAACGCAAATCAGCCGCAGCGACAGTTTCACGATAGTCGCCGCGTTCTTGACCAGTGACCACGTCCCACAACTTGGCACGAACTTCATAGCGACCATCGGCTAAGCGGGTTGAACTTCCCGCCACAAGTGCATCCGCACTTTTCTGTCTCAACAAAGCGTGATCAGGCCGGGACAGTTCGTCCAAATTCATTCCTAAGTTGGAGATACCTCTAAATTGACCGCTTCGTTCCAAATCAGCCAACAAGATGGCTGAGGTCTTCTGCGGTGCCAATTCTTCACCCTTGAAAGTGGCGATGGCAATAGGAACCTGGGTTAATCCAACACCTGAGACGTCAACTTTGAACTGAGCCCGTGCCATGTTGGTGGCAAAGGCACAACCAAGTATCAAAACGCTGAAAAACCACTTTAAAGTCACAAAATAGGTCAACAAGGAGGTCTTTTTCATATGGAAAGCCATTCAAAACACCGGTAATTTAACATTGTGACACGCAGTAAAATCATTTCAATGACAACCAACGCCAAAGATAGCACCCCAAAGGAATTAAGTTACCTGACGCGGATGCGCCGACTTTGGCCATACTTTGGTCAACAAAGAGGCGTATGGACGCTTGCCATCTTGGCAACGCTTCTTGCTGCCGCCACTGAACCCCTCATTCCCGCCCTGTTTAAACCCCTGCTTGATGAGGGATTCGCCGAAAACAGCCTGCCACTTTGGTGGGTGCCTGCCGCAGTGATTGGTATTTTTTTCGTCAGGGGACTTGCTTTTTTTGTATCTCAATATGCCCTCGCTCGCATCGCCAACGACGGCATGCAAGCCTTGCGCGAGGCTTTGTTTCGCAGACTGATGCAGGCTGACATGTCTGTCTTTAGCAAGCATTCTTCAAGTGCGTTGTCCAACACCTTGGTGTACGAAGTTCAAACAGGCGCAACGCAACTGATTTCAGCACTTTTGGGCCTCTCTAGAGATGGCTTTACGTTACTGGCCTTGGTCGGCTATTTGATGTTTTTGAACTGGAAACTAACCATGTTGGTCTTCATCGTGGTCCCAGGTTCAGCTTGGATCATGAAAAAACTCTCCAAGCGCCTTTACAAGCTAACCCGTGACAGCCAATCTGCAACTGACAATTTGGCTTATGTGGTGGAAGAGAATGTATTGGCCCACCGAATGGTTCGACTTCATGGCGCTCAGGAAAGCCAACTCAATCGCTTTCAAGCTTTAAGCCAACGCCTCAGAAGCTTGGCCTTGAAATCGACTATTGCATCGGCGGCCATGTCGCCCCTTACACAACTGATGGCCGCTGTGGCTTTGTCAACTGTTTTGGTCGTAGCCTTGATTCAAAGCCGAAGCGGCTTAGAAGGTGCCACAGTGGGCGGTTTTGTTGCGTTCATTACAGCCATGTTGATGCTGGTCTCCCCCATCAAGCGACTGGCAGATGTAGCGACCCCAGTTACGCGTGGTTTAGCCGCCCTTGAAAGGGGCCTGCGTTTATTGGAAGAGGTTCAAATTGAAGCTGATGGCCACGCAATTCCAGCCAAAGTCCACAGTCACATAAACACCTTGAATCCAAACAATCAAAGCCATGCAAGCAGTATTGAATTTAAGAACGTCCATGTTCAATATGCCGCAGATACTTCGCCTGCGTTGAACAATTTAAGCCTTCAAATTCAAGCTGGCGAAACTGTGGCATTTGTTGGCACCAGTGGTTCAGGCAAAACCACATTGGTCAATTTATTGCCGCGATTTGTACAACCCAGCTCTGGTCAAGTTATCCTGCATGGCACTGACATTCAAGAGTGGCCACTCCAACAGTTGCGTCAGCAATTTGCCATGGTCAGTCAAGATGTGGTGATGTTGAATGACACCGTTGCAGCCAATGTTGCCTTGGGACAAGTGCTTGATCGCGTCAAAATACAAGCCTGTTTAAAGGCCGCCAACCTGGACGAACATCTAGGCAAGTTGCCACAAGGCATGGACACGATGCTGGGACACAACGCTACCGAGCTCTCTGGAGGGCAAAGGCAGCGTTTGGCCATCGCCAGGGCGCTGTATAAAAATGCGCCAATCCTCATTCTGGATGAAGCCACATCGGCTCTTGACAATGAATCAGAACGTTGGGTGCAAGAGGCCTTGCAAAATCTCATGAAAGGCCGCACCACCTTGATCATTGCGCACCGGCTTTCAACCATTGAACATGCAGACAGAGTGGTCGTCATGTCGCAAGGGGAAATTGTGGAGCAAGGCCGGCATGAGGTGCTTCTGAGGGCCGGTGGGGTTTATTCAAGGCTGCATCACAAAAGCGATGCGACTTGAATCAAAGTAACACAATGTCGTATTGCTCTTGCCCCATGGCAGTTTCGCTTTGAAGCGAAATAGGCTTGGCAATGAAATCAGACAGCGCCGCTAGATGCTGGCTCTCCTCATCAAGCAATAACTCGATAACAGCAGGCGCAGCAACCACCCGAAACTCTCTTGGATTGAACTGGCGAGCCTCTCGCAATATTTCACGCAGAATATCGTAAACCACTGTGCGATTGGTTTTGACTCTTCCTTTGCCGTCACAGCTTGGGCAAGGTTCACACAGCATGTGCGACAAGGACTCTCGCGTTCGCTTGCGTGTCATTTCCAGCAGCCCCAGTTGCGAAAATCCACCCGCCATTGTTTTAACCCGATCGCGACTTAATTGCTTTTTAAATTCTTCGAGAACAGCGGTCTGATGTTCCTCACGAGACATGTCAATGAAGTCAACAATGATGATGCCGCCCAGATTTCGCAACCGCAGTTGTCTGGCAATGGCATGCGCTGCTTCTAAATTGGTTTTGAAAATGGTGTCGTCAAAATTGCGGGCTCCCACATAGCCACCTGTATTCACATCCACGGTGGTCAGAGCTTCTGTTTGATCGATGATGAGGTAGCCACCTGACTTCAATTCAACGCGGCGTCCCAAGGCTTTAGCCACTTCTTCATCAATTGAATACAAATCAAAAATAGGACGCTCACCTTTGTAAAGTTGAAGCCGAGTTGCAGAAGCCGGCATGAACTCTTTGGCAAAGGTGGACAAATGCTCAAATTGTTCTTTAGAGTCAATTCGAATGGTTTGCGTGCCTTCGGCTACCAAATCTCGCAAAACCCTTTGCAAAAGAGTCAGGTCTTGATGAAGCAATGACTGCACAGGCAGTTTGATAGAGGCATCCTTTATTCGCGCCCAAGTTTTGCGAAGATAAGCAATATCTTCACCCAACTCGGCATCGCTGGAATCCTCGGCATTGGTTCGCAAGATAAACCCACCACCTTGCGCACCCACCAAGTTTTGCAAGCGCTCTCGCAGCGCATCACGCTGATCTGATGGGATTTTTTGAGATACCCCAATGTGATCGTCTTGAGGCAAAAAGACCAAATGCCGTCCTGCAATGCTAATTTGAGTAGAAAGCCTGGCGCCTTTGGTGCCAATCGGATCTTTGATGACTTGAACCATCAAGGCTTGGCCTTCAAACACTTGCTTTTCAATAGGGACCAAGGCTTGACTACTGCGGGCAACTTGAGGTGGTTCGCCTTCGGGCTGCCTCTGCCAGACATCTGCAACATGCAAAAAGGCAGCACGCTCTAGGCCAATGTCGATAAAGGCAGACTGCATGCCGGGCAAAACACGCGCAACCTTGCCCAAAAAAACATTGCCAACCAAACCACGCTCTAGGGAGCGCTCTACGTGCAACTCTTGCACTGCGCCCTGCTCAACAACAGCAACACGTGTTTCTTGAGGTGACCAATTGATCAATATATCTTGCTGCATAGGTTCAATCTCTGAAATGCCACTCTTAAAAATAGAACAGGATCCGAGTCACATTGTGTCATGTGGCTGCATGGGCCAACTTGGAATGGGCCAAGACAGAATTTCCGCCAATCGGCAAACCACCCAAAAAGCTTCTTCGGAGTTGATGAGCTCGGGAGTTGCTAACAGGCCTTGCCAGCATTTTTCCAGCGCATCACTTTCTGTAATCCCAAGCTGAAATTGCTGGGTGCTTACTGTGTCCGTCAACATGTTGGCCATGTCTTCACAAAACTCATAGCGTTGGGTTAATTCTTGGCGCGGCAAGCTGGGTTTGTATTGACCTGGCTTGACGTACAACATCATGAAAGATTCAGGCACGAAGCTTTGATTTTCTTCGTACATGTTAGATGAGCGCTTTAGCTAGAGAAAGAAACATCACATGAAATCAACTACGACTTGACCAAATCCAGAGCAACTCACTTGAGACGCACCCTCCATGAGCTTCGCAAAATCGTGCGTGACACGCTTGCTTTGAATGGCATCTTCCATGGCGCGAATGATGATGTCTGCGGCCTCGGTCCAGCCCAGATAACGAAGCATCATTTCTGCTGACAAAATTTCAGAGCCAGGATTCACATAGTCTTTGCCAGCAAACTTGGCCAATGCATCTACGGTGGCTTCAAAGCACGCCACGCTGTCCGACATGTTGGCGCCTGGCGCAATGCCAATGCCACCGACTTGAGCAGACACCGCATCAGAGATGTAGTCACCATTGAGATTTAAAGTTGCCACGACCGAGAATTCTTGCGGCCTCATGAGAATTTGCTGCAAGAAAGCATCCATGGCGATGTCTTTCACTGTGATGTTTTTACCTGTCTTCGGATTTTGAATAAGGCACCAAGGGCCATCGTCAATCAATTTGGCAGAAAACTCTGTCTGAGCCAACAGGTAGGCCCAGTCTCGGAATGCGCCTTCCGTGTACTTCATAATGCTTCCCTTGTGAACAATGGTCACGCTGGGTTTGTCGTGGTCAATGGCATATTGAATAGCCTTTCTCATCAGGCGTTGTGTGCCTTCGCTAGAAACAGGTTTGATGCCAATGCCGGAGGTGGCTGGAAAACGAATGCTGTTTGCTCCAAGCTCCTTGGTTAAAAAAGCGATGAGTTTTTGAGCTGCTTCGCTGTGCGCAGCATATTCAATGCCAGCGTAAATATCCTCAGAGTTTTCTCGGAAAAGGGCAATGTTGGTTTTCTCTGGCTCGCGCACTGGCGATGGAACGCCTTTGAAATACCTCAAGGGCCTTAAACATGCGTAGAGGTCTAATTCTTGTCGAATGGCAACATTGAGAGAACGAATATCACCGCTAGGTGGTGCACTTAAGGGTCCTTTGATAGAGACAACATATTCTTTTAAAGCTGTCAAAGTTTCTGCTGGCAAATAAACATCAGGACCATAAAGCTGTGTCGCCTTGTGACCAGCAAAAACCTCCATCCAATGGATTTGGCGTTTTCCTTGATAGGCTTTTTGCACTGCTTCGTTGACCACGTGCAGCATGACAGGTGTGATGTCAATGCCCGTGCCATCGCCCTCGATGAATGGGATGATGGGGTTCGAAGGCACATTCAATGAATGATCGACGTTGACCGTGATTTTTTCACCTTCTGGTGGAACTTGAATGTGTTGGTACATGAGCAGT
>CANNNB010000037.1 GCA_947505995.1 Comamonadaceae bacterium | reverse complement strand
TTCATCTCTGCGGCTTCCTTCCAGGAAACCACCCGCGTGCTCACCGAGGCTGCCATCATGGGCAAGCGCGACGAGTTGCGTGGTTTGAAAGAGAACGTCATTGTGGGCCGCTTGATCCCTGCCGGCACCGGCTTGGCTTATCACAAAGCACGTGCCGCCAAAGATGCGATGGACGAGGCAGAACGCCGCGCCATCACAGAAGCTGAAGCCGTTGAATTGGCCGAAGCGCAACAGTTGACCGAAGACGCAGCCAACGCTGCTGACTCGAAAGCCTGATCAAGTTCCGACTTCGGTCGGAATGATGAACGCCTCTGATCCGTTAGCGCGGCCAGAGGCGTTTTGTTTTTGCGAATGTTTTGATTCACAATGACGGCAACATGGCTCTTCTGATTTTTTCTTCCATCTTGGCAGTCTTGTTTTTTTGGGCTGTCGGCGCCTACAACCGTTTGGTGGTGTTGCGCGCAAGCGTGGCCAAACAGTTTGCGGCGGTGGATGCGCAACTGCTTCGTGTGTTGGTGTGGCTGCAGGGCAACTTGCCAGCATCCATGCGCGATATGCTGAGCGAAATGGAAGAAGCGGCATTGCCAGAAGCGCTTTTGAAAAACGACCGAGACCTGAAACTGTTAGCCATCCTTGAAGAGCTGTCAGACAGCTTAGACCTGGCGCGAACGCAACCCCTCTCGCCTGTGGTGATGCAAAAGGTCAACCAAAATCGATTGGCCTTGGCGGCGTGGGCCAAGGCGGAAGTGCGAGCAGGTCAAAGCGGCGAACCCACTTGGTTCATTGACCCCTTGCCCTACAAATTTGACCGATTGAAGGCTCAGGCCTGGCCTTTGATGGACGCCTACAACCAGGCCGCCATGAAGTACAACGAAGCGATCTTGCAATTTCCAGCCAATGTGCTGGCCAAGCAAGTGAATTTTGTACCAGCTCAAACGCTGGACATTGCCGATTTGCTGGCATGACACTGGGCATTCATTGAGTGGTTGCTTTGCAGCAAAATTTACAAGCTCCTCTTTGGCAATTGTTGCAAGCTGCCTCACAGGTGGCGCAAGCTGTCCAAAATGGCCGTTCTATGACGGCTGCGATTGAAGCCGTTCCGAAAGACTTGCGGCCTGGTGTTCAAGCCCTGTCGTTTCAAAGCATGCGTTGGTGGGGGCGTGCTGTCGCAGTTCGAAAATGCTTGGCCCGCAAAGCACCCCCTGCGCAAGCAGACGCTTTGTTGTGCACCGCATTGGCCTTGTCATGGCGCGACGAGTTCGCGCCCTATCCGGTTCACACTTTGGTCAACCAAGCTGTCGAAGCCGCTCGCAGACACAAGGACATGCGCGCCCAAGCGCCCTTCATCAATGCGTGCTTGCGACGTTTCTTAAGAGAGCGTGAAACTTTGTTGGCGCAAACCGATGCTGACATGACCGCGCAATGGAACCACCCCGCTTGGTGGGTTAAGCGCTTGCAATCAGACCATCCCCAAGATTGGCAGAAAATTTTGGAAGCCGCCCAATCGGCAGCGCCTATGACACTGCGTGTCAGCACCAAGCACCACAGCGTATCGGCTTATGTGCGGGCCTTGGAAGCCCAAGGCATTGCGGCCAAAGCTGTGGGCGAAGTGGGCGTTCAATTGACCAAGGCGGTGCCTGTTCAAGCACTGCCTGGTTTTTTTGAAGGCCATGTCTCGGTGCAAGACGCGGCTGCGCAATTGGCCGCCCCCCTGCTGTTGAAGGGTTTGAAAAAATCTGATCAAGCCTTGCGATTGCTTGACGCATGCGCAGCACCGGGCGGCAAAACAGGACACTTGTTGGCGTTTGACCCAGAAGCGCAAGTTTTGGCCTTGGATGTTGATCCGGTGCGGTGTGAAAAAATTCAGCAAAACCTAGACCGACTCAAGCTGAATGCCCAAATCATCGCGGCCGACGCTGTCAACACCTTTGATTGGTGGGATGGGCAAAGTTTTGACGGCATTTTGTTGGACGCGCCATGCACGGCTTCGGGCATAGGCCGTCGGCACCCCGATGTGCGCTGGTTGCGCCGAGACACGGATGTGGCCCAACTGGCCGCCATCCAGGCCAAGCTCTTAAAGGCGCTGTGGCCTTTGGTCAAGCCTGGCGGCAGATTGCTTTATTGCACCTGTTCGGTTTTCAAAGCAGAGGGCGAATCCCAAATCCAAACGTTTGTTCAACACAACACTGATGCCCTGATCTTGCCTTCTCCGGGCCATTTAACCCCCTCAAGTGCCACTTCTGACACAAGTCTCCGCGACAATGACATGGGTGAACATGACGGTTTTTACTACGCACTGCTGGAAAAACGTTCAACTTAAGTTGAATGGCATAGGGCGCACAAGTCTTTGGCTTTGTGCGCTTTGCTTCAGCTTGTTATTTTTAAGCGCGTTTTCCCTGCCCGTTCATGCCCAAAGTGCTGCCAGCTCACAGGCTGAAATTTTGGAGCTGCGCCTTGAGCGAACAGACGGCGCTTTACTCCTTCAGAGCACTCTGCGCTTAGACCTCAGCTCCTCCGTGGAGGATGCTTTGCAAAAAGGCATGCCCATTTATTTTGTAACCGAGGTCGAGCTCACACGCGATCGTTGGTATTGGTACGACAAAAAAATTGGCGTAATTGCACGCCATTACCGCTTGGCTTACCAACCCCTTACCCGCTTGTGGCGTTTGAATGTATCGCGAGAACCCATCGGTGCGGTGGGTTTGGCCAGCAGCTTGTCGCAAACATTTGAAACTTTGCCCGAAGCTTTGTCGGCCATTCGCAGAACAGTGAATTGGAAATTGGCCGATGTGTCTGACCTGGACAGCGACAACAAATACACCTTGATTTTCAAATTCCGTTTGGACTCGTCCCAATTGCCAAGGCCTTTCCAAATCATGGTGGGCAGTCAGTCAGAATGGAATTTGACCACGCAAAAAACCCTGCGTTTATCTTCTGATTTAGGACGTTGACCTCACCCGTCAATGCAAGCTTTGCTTATGAGTCAGAACCTACCAGATCAACTTGCCACCGGTACCCAACCTTCCAAAACGGTCAGGTGGGTGTTTGGCATAGGACTGACGATTTTGTTGGGCATAGGCTTAGGCTTGTTGGTGCTTCTAACCCAGGCTACCAGCAACAGAGCCCTGTACGACCGCAATTACGATCGTCTGTATTTGATCAACACCATTGTGGCTGTCCTTTTGTTGTTGGGGCTACTTTGGGGCTTAACCCGTTTGGCCATTCGCTTGCGCCAGGGGCAATTTGGCTCTCGCTTGTTGGTCAAATTGGCCGCCATCTTTGGTCTGGTTGGGGTGGTGCCTGGCGTCTTGATTTATGTGGTCTCTTATCAGTTCGTTTCGCGCTCCATTGAGAGTTGGTTCGATGTGAAAGTGGAAGGTGCCTTGGTGGCTGGCTTGAACTTGGGCCGCGCCACACTAGACACACTGTCGGGCGATCTGGCCAAACAATCTCGTGTGGCGGCGCAGCAGTTGGTCGATGTGCAAGAAGCCAGTGCGGCGCTCACATTGGACCGTGTTCGCTCCCAAATGGACGCCAACGACGCTGTCCTTTGGTCCTTGGATGGCCGATTGATTGCAAGTGCGGGACAGTCCCGTTTTGCCATTCGTCCCGAAAGACCCTCTGCAGCTCAGTTCAAACAAGTGCGCAGCAAACTCAGCGTGGAAATAGTAGAGGGCCTGGACGAAACGTCTGGCACACCAAGCGGGCGCATCAAAGTTCTGACACTGGTGCCGCAAAACAGCTTGAACTTGCGAGAGGATCCGTGGGTTTTGCAAATTTCGCAAGAACTCCCCGTGACCTTGGTGGCCAATGCCTTGGATGTGCAGCTGGCCAATCGCGAGTACCAAGAACGTGCATTGGCACGCGAAGGCTTGCGCAAAATGTACATTGGAACGCTCACCTTAAGCCTCATCATGGCAGTGCTGGCCGCTGTTTTATTGGCGGTGCTGCTGGGCAATCAGCTGGCCCGGCCTTTGTTGCTACTGGCTCATGGCATGAGGCAAGTGGCCGCGGGTGACTTAACCCCCAAATACACCTTGCAAGGCAAAGACGAGTTGGGTGGTTTGACCCGTTCATTTGCCGAAATGACCCAGCAGCTCTCCGATGCCCGAAGCGCCGTAGAGCGGAGCTTGATGCAACTCGACGCTGCCAGGGAAAATTTGCAAACCATCTTGGACAACCTCACGGCAGGGGTCATTGTGTTGAATGCCAAAGGGGCTATTCAGTCTGCCAACCCAGGTGCAACACGCATTTTAAAAGTGCCCTTGGCAGCCCACACCCAGGCCTCTTTTTTGAGTTTGCCCAATCTGCAAAACTTTGCGTCCGGTGTGCAGGAGCAGTTTGAATTGCTTTCGGCCGACAAAGACCGCCATGAGCTTGATCATTGGCAAAAGTCATTTGAAATTCATGCCTCCGGCCAGGGTCTGGAAGCGACGTCCGTGACCTTGGTGGCGCGTGGCGCTATTTTGCCGGATGGCATGCGACTTTTGGTGTTTGACGATATTTCGGAAATGGTGTCAGCCCAACGCTCACAGGCCTGGGGCGAAGTGGCGCGTCGACTGGCGCATGAAATTAAGAACCCCTTAACGCCCATTCAGCTGTCCGCGGAGCGCTTAGAGCGAAAGCTCGACGGCAAATTGGAAGAGGCGGATCAGACGATTTTGTCCAAATCAGTCAAGACCATCGTGGAGCAAGTGGCGGCCATGAAGCGCCTGGTGAACGAGTTTCGCGATTACGCCCGCTTGCCCTCGGCAGAACTCAAGCCGCTGGATTTGAACCAATTGATCATGGATGTGATGGGCCTCTACGCGCCAGAGCCTTCAGACCGTGCCTCACGGGCCCAAGTTTTGACAGACCTTGACCCTAGCTTGCCCATGATCGAGGGCGATGCCCAGCAACTTCGCCAGGTGGTTCACAACTTACTCCAAAATGCCCAGGATGCCAGTGAAGCCCAATCCCATGTGATGCTCGTCACCCGCTGGAGCCCTGCTCGCAAGCGGGTCAAGTTGACGGTGCAGGACGAAGGCCCAGGTTTTGCGCCCAATATCTTGCAGCGGGCATTTGAGCCCTACGTCACAACCAAGGCCAAAGGCACCGGATTGGGGCTGGCGGTCGTGAAAAAAATTGCCGACGAACACGGTGCCCGTTTGGACATTGCCAATCGAGTTGAAGATGGGGTGGTCAAAGGTGCCCAAGTGTCGTTATCATTCAGTGTCGAGAATTTGTCGCAGGCTTAAACGCAGCGGCCCTTTTTTGAAGAATTTAAAGCGTTCAATTTAAAAAGCACAGTCGATGCAAATTAGAGGCAACTAAGAGCAACATGGCAAACATTTTGGTGGTGGATGACGAGCTAGGTATTCGCGATTTGCTCTCAGAAATCCTAAACGATGAGGGGCACAACGTGGAGTTGGCCGAGAACGCAGCCCAAGCTCGTGAGGCACGACTTCGCATTCGGCCTGACTTGGTGCTGTTGGACATTTGGATGCCAGATACCGATGGTGTCACGTTGCTCAAAGAATGGTCTACAAGCGGCCTCTTGAACATGCCCGTCATCATGATGAGTGGCCACGCCACCATTGACACAGCAGTCGATGCCATTCGCATTGGCGCGCAGGCGTTTCTAGAAAAACCCATCACGCTGCAAAAACTTCTGAAAACGGTGGAACAAGGTTTGGCGCGCGAGCAAGTTCGTCAAGCCGCTGCGGCTTACCAAGCGGCTCAATTGCCCACAAGCGGTTCGGCGTCCACGAATGTGGGCCTAGGCAATGGCCACGACACCGCCCTTCAAGTTTCTCAAACCTTTGATCTTGGACTGCCCTTGCGCGATGCCCGAGATGCTTTTGAAAAAGCCTACTTTGAATTTCACTTGGCCAACGAGGGCGGCTCCATGACACGCGTGGCCGATAAAACAGGTTTGGAGCGCACCCACCTGTATCGCAAATTGAAGCAATTGGGCGTTGACCTTACCAAGGGCAAGCGCACTGGCGCATGACATTTTGCAGTTCATGACGTGGATTTGTCGTTTCGTCGCAAACCAGGTGCATTAAGCGTTTTATCTTTTTACATTAGGCCCATTCCAAACAACGAGGCCTTATGACAACACCATCTTCTTCTGCCAATCCCATTAATTGGCAAGCCGCCAAAGATATATTCCACGCCTACGCCACTTGGTTGGTCAGTATCAGTTGGATGCTATTTTGGGGGCTGTCAATTGTGCTGCTCACTGCCTTGGGCATTCTCCAGTTGCCACAACTGGCGTTCTTGATCATCCTCACTTCAATTGTGATCAAGGCCACGTTCAAGCAACAAATTCAAGCAGAACAAAAAGCCACGGCCGCCACCTATTTGGCCGAAGCCGAACAACTCAAGCGTCAATTGGTAGAGGCGCGCATGGCCACCATGCAGGCGCAAGTAGAACCCCACTTTTTGTTCAACACCTTGGCCTCAATCGATCATCTGATTGAAACAGATCCGCCACGGGCCAGCTTGATGCAAAAAAGTTTGATTGCTTTGTTGCGTGCCACGCTGCCCACCATGCGCGAGCAAACACCCAACACCGTGCGCTATTTGGGCCAAGAGTTAAGCGTCATTCGGCCCTACCTCGACATTCAAAAAATGCGCATGGAAGATCGTCTGCAAATTCAATGGGATATTCCAGAGGGCCTAAATTCTGCCGAAATGCCCAACATGATGGTGCTCAGCCTGGTGGAAAATGCCTTCAAGCACGGACTAGAGCCCAAAGCTGAGGGCGGCACATTGGTGTTGCGTGCAGAAGTCTCGCATGGCAAATTGGTGGTCACGGTGAAAGATTCTGGCGTGGGATATTTTCCAACCGATCCCAAAGAACAATCTCAAACTGCTCAGGGCGGTTTTGGTTTGAAAAACATTCGCGACAGACTGGCGCTTATTTATGGCGATCAAGCCAGCTTGATGATTCGAGCGTTAGAGCCTTATGAAGGCTTTGGCACCTTGGCTGTTCTGTCCTTGCCCTACAAGCTTGCGCCCATCGAAGCCACTGTCGGTCTTTGAAATTCTTTTGAACATGAACATGTCAAAGATGCCGCGTGCCGTGATTGCAGACGATGAGCGACTCATGCGCGATCAACTGCGCACCAGGTTGCTTCAAGTTTGGCCAGAATTGGTAATTGTGGCGGAGGCTAAGAACGGCCTTGAAGCAGTTCAAGCTGTTATCGAGCACCAGCCCGACGTGATCTTTTTGGACATCCGAATGCCTGGCCTCACTGGCGTGGAGGCGGCCAAAGAAATTGCGCAACTTGAATTGAGCGACGACGCCTTGTTGCCTGAAATGGTTTTCATCACAGCCTACGATCAGTACGCCATCGATGCGTTTGAACAGGGTGTGGTTGACTATGTTTTAAAACCTGCAGAGCCTGAAAGACTGAGGCTGACGGCAGAGCGATTGAAGACAAGGTTGAAGCAACGCAGCAATGATGTGATTGACCCCGCGGCCGACCATTCCCTTGCAAGCCATTCTGTCCAGCAACTGCTGCATTTGCTTTCGGCCAAAGTTTCAGGACATCCCGCTCACTATTTATCGTGGCTTCAAGCTTCGGTGGGTCAAACCATTCAGATGGTGGCGGTGGAAGATGTGCTCTATTGTGTGAGCGACGAAAAATACACCCGAGTGCAAACAGCTAAGCAAGAGTTTCTCATTCGCAAGCCCATCAAAGAATTGGTGGATGAGTTAGACCCAGCTGTTTTTTGGCAAATTCACAGAAGTACTTTGGTCAATGTGAAGGCCATTGCGGGGGTGGTGCGTGATGAGCGTGCAAGGCAAGCGGTCTTGGTGAAGGGGCGAACTGAGAAGTTGCTGGTAAGCCGAAGTGCTTCGCAACTGTTTCGAGGCATGTAACAAGGTCTAAGGAAGTGCAACTGGACTGAGCTTAATTTGACGAGTGTCCTCGCTGGGCAGTTTGATGTATTGGCCTTGGAAGTAAAGCCGCACAAGCGCAAAATTGGGACTGTAAACCCTGAAAGGTGGAGGCCCATAAATGCTTCGCGCCTGGCCCGATGCCAATGACAGGCTTGCCACACGTTGTTCGCTGTCTTGGATGCAAACGGTGGCATTCTCTAAAGCCACAACATGCACATACTCACCTCGCTTTCGAGGCAAAGCTGCTTGAATTTCGATTTCTGAAGAGCCCCATTTGCATGTGCCGCTTAGCATTTCAGGTGCTTCAGAATTTTCCAATGTGGCTGCTGCGCTCATGATTGGTTTTTCGGTCTCTGATGGCGGTGCAGCGACAGCATCAACTTGCTGAGTGTTCAATTTTTCTGCATCAGGCGGTGTTACTTTGCTTTCAACAGTTGGGTTCGTTTTGACCGATGGATTGGCAGTGTCATCTATTTGGAAAATGACCAAGGCCAATATGGCAATGAGAATGAAAGCTAGCCCAAGCCAATAAGGTTTGGAGTTTGAAGTCGGCGCTTGCTGGGGCTGATCTGTTTTTTCAATCGGCTCAACTTGAACGCTAGGCAAGGGCGAAGGCGAAGGTGAAGGCGAGGGCGAGGGTGAAGGAGTGGGGGCAATAGTAGAAGCCAACTTCAAGTGGTGCCCGAAAAATTTCAAGAGCTTCTGACCCGTTGAAAACTTAATTGCAGGACTGTAGAAACCAGAGTCACCACCTTTTTCAAGCTGCTTAACTTGGAGTGTTGAAAGCATGTTGCGACGTGCCAATGTGGCAAGGTCCATCCCCGCTTTAATGCGCAAACTTTCTAACAGCGCACCATGTTCTGGTGTCCATTCTGGTTTGTTCATGGGGCTTGATGAGGTGAGGGCGTAAATATTTTTGACGACTTTATTCTAATGATCCTTATATAAAACAGCAAGTTATTCTACTTTTTAGAAGAAATACCTCAAGTCATGGGCTGGACGTGACAGCCAGTACTGCCTAGAATCCGCCTCCCAAACCTCTTAAAACTCATGCAACTCATGTGGCTTTCTGGCCCGACTGGCCAGGTTAAATCGATCTCCGTCACTGCGCGCAATATGCTCATTGCTGCAGGTGCTTTGGGCATGGCGCTGCTGCTTTTGGGTTTTGCGCTCAATTGGGTTGGCTTAAGGGTTGCCGTCGAGTACAACCCCGATCTTGCACGCAGCTTGGGCGGCGTCACGACCGAAGCGGAGCAAATGCGAATGGAGTCTGTCTACAGGCAAAACTTGAGACAACTTCAAGCATCGTTGGATCAAACCGTTCAAGACGTGAAAAAACTGGAAGTCCTCAAAAACAGATTCATGAGTTTGGCGACGCCGGCAGGCTTGAAAGATCGAAGCCCCTCCACACAAAATTCAAAAGGCGGCCCGTTTGTTTTGCCAAGCATGAGTCAAAATTTCATGGGCCAAATTTTCAAGCAACCTCTCCAAACCGAGTTGCAACAAACCGCGGCACAAGTGCATTCAGTCAACCAGTTGTTAAGCATTCAACATCAACATTGGGAGCAGCACTTAACGTGGCTAGAGGCGCTGCCCATTGGCCTGCCCATTCAAAGCGAATTTCGATTGACCAGTGGTTTTGGATTGCGAAACGATCCATTCACGGGCGTCTTGGCCATGCATGAAGGCATTGATTTTTCTGCAGAAATTGGAACCCCTGTTGTTGCGCCGGCCAAAGGTCAGGTGGTTCGTTCGGAATGGGATGCAACTTATGGCAATGTGATTGAAATCAAGCATGCCGAAAACTTCCTGACTCGCTATGCACATCTCAGCAAGCGCTTGGTCAAGGAAAACACGCCTGTTCAAAGCGGCACCCCAATAGGCAACGTGGGCAACACAGGCCGATCGACAGGGCCTCATTTGCATTACGAAATTTTTCAAAATGGTCGGGTTCTTAACCCGCTCACTGTTTTACCTGCCACACCGAATTAAATTGTTCACTCAATAAACCATTAACCCAGCAAAGAGGCACTATGTTCGATCAATTCAGCCGCAAATCGATGGCCACGAACTCAGAAAAATTTGACACCATCGTTGGGCGGACAACCACCATTCAGGGCAACATGGTGCTGCTAGACAGTATTCGCATTGACGGTCGAGTTTTGGGCAATATTGAGTCTGCGCCAGATTGCAAAATTGCAGTGGCCATTGGCCCGACAGGCGAGGTGACGGGCGACGTCAAGGCACACCGCGTCATGGTGGCGGGTAAAGTTTTTGGCAACATTCATGCTGCCGATCGGGTTGAGCTTCAAAAAGACTCCTCGGTACAAGGCGATATTTCCTATGGGTCTATCGCTGTTGAACATGGGGCCAAGTTGTCGGGGCTTGTCATTCAGAGCAAGATACTCAATGACTCGGCTTCAGGCGCGCAAGCTGCGATCCAAAGCGCGCAGTCGGCTCAAAACGCCCCGTAAATCAAATTTGCTGAGCTTCTTGCCAGCAAGCCTACAATGGGGCAATTTTGAGTATCATTGTGATACGAATGACTGACACAAGCCCCATGAGACTTTTTGCATGCTATGAGTGAGTTCGGAGCACGCGGCCAAGATTCGACTTCTGAGTTCTTTTTCAGGGTCACCGATCGCCTGCAAATGGAGAGTTGCCTCAGCGCGCTGGTGCAAGACTGCAAAAGCGTGGTTATCTCCAGTGAGTCCAATGAACTCATTGATCATTACGGCGCCTCATTTGTTCGGCGCATCAAACAAAAATTACCACACAGCCAGCTAGAAGTTTTCTTGCCTCGGGACACCGATGCCATGTTAGAGCGATTCAACCAGTTGCTCAACACACTTTCATTGGACGTCGCCACCAAAACACGCAATGGCTTAGGGCCTGAAAAGGTGTGGGTGGTTCACGATGCCAATGCCATGGGCGGCCACGAAATTCAGCTCCTCACCCGCCTGATTCAACAATTTCCCGGTGCCGGTATTAGCGTCGTTCTCATGTTCACACAAGGACCTGCTCAGGGCGATGCCATTGCCAATGAAAACAAGCAATTCATCTCTTGGTCCTTAGAACTGCCCACCTCAGAACAAAAATTGGCCACCATTCAGCAGGCGCGCAAAAACGGCCAAGAGGAAGCGGCAGTCGAATTTTTCAATCGCCTTACCAAATCGGCCGTCAAGAGGGCGCCTTCTCAAACTGCCTCCTCCAACAGCACCCCCAACTCGGCCAAAGCGGCCGTCAAACAACCCGTAGCCAAAAAGCCCAGCAACATAGCGCGAAACCTCGCACTCTCGGTGATCGTTGTAGGCTTGCTTGCCATTTCAATGGGCGTGGCTTTTTGGATGAACCCAGAAGTGGGCGATGAATTTTTGGCCAGGGTTGGCACTTGGGTCAGAATTGCTGCGCAGCCAAAGAAAGAAATTGCGCCGCCTGTGGAAACTAAGACCGAAGCAAGTCCCCCAGAAAATGTCAGCAAAGAACCTCAGCCTGGGGCGCCTAATTTAACGCAGCTAGAGCCTAAGGTCGAACTGGTGTCAGAACCGCCTCCCCCCCAGCCTGCGCCGGCCATCAATCCGCCCCCCCCGCCTGCCGAGAAAGCGCCCGAAGTCAAAGTCATTACCGAGTTGCCCGAAGCGGCTATTCAGGGGCGTCTGTGGCTCAAGAGTTTGCCTGCTGAGGCTTATGTGCTTGAGCATGGAAGTTTTGCCTCAGTCAAAGAAGCACGCGCTTTTATTAGAAACAAAGAGTGGCTGGTCAATGCGCGCATTACGCCGGTATTTACGGAGGGCAAAGACGAAGCCAGATTTGCCGTCATGACAGGCCCTTTCAGGTCAGTCGACCGCGCTAAAAATACCATCACCCGGTTAAAACTGCCAACCAATGTCACCATCACATCGGTTCAAATGGCCACCACTCAGGCTGCTCCTAACAAGCCCAAACCCTGATTGATTTGAAGCCCCCCAAGCCTTGATGAATTTGCAGCAGAGTCAGTTTTTAGATAGGTGACAAGCCACCCATTTTGACCTCACCCTTAATTTTGGGTGGAATGATCGTAATTGAAATTCGGCGGTTCAAGGGGTTGGTTGGGTCTTGCACCATAGAAGGCACGCTGTCGCCGTAGCCAATGACTTGTGAAATGCGTTCAATTGGCACCTTTTCAAGAATCAATTCTCGTCTGGCCGAATTGGCACGCTCGGCAGACAACTCCCAATTGCTGTAACCAACAGTGCCGCCGCCGCCATAAGGCTCTGCATCGGTATAGCCCTCAATTTTTAATTTGTGAGTCGGGCATTTGTTTGCCACTGCCGCAATTTTTTGAAATTGCTTTTTAGCAAAGTCTGACAAGATGGTGCCACCTCTTTGGAACAAGGGGTCCCCGGCGTCTTTCAAGGTAATGCGCAACCCGTCTGAGGAGTAGTCAATGTCGAAAGGGGCCTTGCCAGATTGAAGGCCTGCATCGCCAGCGATGAGCGCTTTCAGTTCGTTGGCGACGGGCTCAATGCAAGAAGTGTCAATCCGTTCGCGTTTTGAAATGTTGTCAAAAAGCATGACCCACACCACAATGAAAAAAGCCATGAGCACCGTGACGAAGTCGGCATAAACCAATTTCCAAGCACCATGCGCGCTTAGCTTTTTGATTTTCTTCTTGTGGAAACGTCTTGATATGGTGGGTTTTGTTTTGGTGCCAGGCCCGGGTTTAAGGGGTAGCGTTGGTATCTCAGAGGGATCTTCTGAGCTTGGAACGTCAGTGACGGTGGCCGGTGTCATTCCATTAACCCGTCAACTTGTTGCCCGAGGTGGCCATGACGCCCTCAGCCAGTTCGGTCATGGTGGGCCGCTGGTCTGTGAACATCACTTTACGGCCATATTCCACCGCAATCATGGGTGAAAAATTGCTGTAGTTGGCAATCAAAATTTCTTTCACAGCTTCGTAAGGCTTGACGTCTGCAGAAGCCAGTTGCTCCATGGAGCGGCTGATGGGCAACATCATGGCGTAGGCAGAAAACACGCCCAGCAATGTCCCAATCAAGGCCTCCGAAATCAGGTCACCAATTTCACCAGGACCAATGCCAGTTTTAATGGACGTCAAGGCATGAACAACGCCAATAATGGCTGCCACAATACCAAATGCGGGCATGCTATCGGCCAGTGTGGCAATGGATTCAGACGGCTCAAGCGCTTCTTGATTCATCACTTCAATTTCCTGCGCCATCACTGACTCGAGTTGCCCTAAGGTCACAGTGCCGTCCATCATCATTCTGAAATAGTCGGTAATGAATTCAATGAGGCGATCGCTTTTAAGAACAGTGGGGTATTTGGTAAAAAGCTCGCTTTGTTTGGGATCGGAAATGTCACCCTCAATCGACAAGGCGCCATCGCGTTTGATCTTTTGCAACAATTCAAACATGAGGCAAAGAAGCCCCAAGTTGGCATCTTTACCGCTATGAGAAGGCAGAAAAATACGGAAGAAAGCGCGTCCCAAGCTTTTCAGGTTGCGCCATTTGTTTGAAGCCACCAAGGTGCCCAATGCAGCGCCAAAAATGATCAAATATTCTTGCGGCACCCACAACTGCTCGTAGGTACCGCCTAGCCATAAGAAGCCAAAAACACAAGACCCAAGGGCAATAATCCAACCAGCACCAATGTTCATATCAATACAACGGACTGTGCCGCGAGGTTAAAAGTAAATCAAAAAATATTAGCATCAAATAAATTGCTCAGCATTACAAGTTTGATATCCAGTCAGAATATCAGGCTCGTAATACAGCCCCTCAATTCAATCACAATTTTTGAAAGAGTGAATTGGCATCCAGCTTGGTCATGATCGATTGAGCGGCTTGCAATAAGGCGTTGGACTTCACCAAACCTGCCGTTGCTGTTGCTAAATCGGTGTCAAGCAAGTTGCTGCGCTGTACTTCGACATTGTTTTTTTGCACATCGGCCGCTTCGGTGGCGGCATCGAGTTGGTTCTGCAAAAGCCCAGTTTTCACTTGAGCCCTGGTGACTTGTTTGAGGACCAATTGAATGTTGTCCATGTCGCCCGACGACAAGGCGGTTCCGGCCGTGAGTTTGTCGCGCACCGAGCCCATGAAAGTCATGACACTTTGTGTCATGCCGTTAGGAGCCAACATGACTTCATCAAAACTCAATGCGGTTTCTAAACTGACATTGGGCGCCACCAACACACTGGAAGGTGCAGTAGCCCTCAAGATTTGTTCACCATTGGCGTCCTTGGCCTGCGACATTTGATTCACAGTGTTGTACAAGGTGCCCGCCTGCTGGCCTAATATTTTCAGGCCATCGACACCCAAAGTACCGTTGCCTGCCTGCACCATCATTTGCTGAAACTTAGTCAAAGCAAGATTGATGTTATTCAATTGTGAGTCGGTCGATGCCAACGAAGCAGTGATGTGATTTTGATTCACTTTGAACATGGCAAATTGCGCATTGTCTAAATCAATCTGCACACCCAAACCCGCAGCCAATGCATCATCAGATGCCATTTGATATTTTCGGCCAGAAGAAATTTGCTGTTGATACTTCACCACATCGGAAGTGTGTTGCTGCATGGACGAGACGCCGCTGTCAAAGACCTGTTGGCTGCTAATTCTCATGGTGTAGGTCCTCGTTTAATCATTAACCAGACAACATGCCTAGCAAGGTGTCAAACATTTGTTTGCCTGTTTGCATCAATTTGCTAGAGGCGTTGTAGAGCTGTTGGTACTTAACCAAGTTGGCTGCTTCTTCGTCTAAGTTCACACCAGTGATAGACGACTTTTGTTCGCTTAAACTTTTTTGCAAAGCTTCGTCAGATCGCTGGGTGTTCTTCCAAGTGGCAATGGTTGTGGCCACACTGCTTGTGATAAAGGTCACCGGCGATGTGAATGAATCACGCAGGTTTTGCAAAGAAGCAGAAGCAGCAGCATCCATGTTCGTAAATTGCGTGCGGTCAAATGTGCCCACCACTTTGAACTG
>CANNNB010000036.1 GCA_947505995.1 Comamonadaceae bacterium | reverse complement strand
TAAAAAAGCATTGCAATGGGCCAACGTGCCCCTTTTAAGCCTAGAACCCAAAGACCGATCTTGGCTTCACAAACGAATTGAGCAGCGCTTCGACGACATGCTGTCGCATGGGTTTTTAGACGAAGTAAAAGCATTGCATGCCAGAGGTGATTTGACACCAGACCTTCCCGCCATGCGTTGCGTTGGCTATAGGCAAGCTTGGGAGGCGCTGGACGGTACGCTGCCCATGTCTGAATTGCGAGACAGGGGTGTCTTTGCCACACGCCAATTGGCCAAACGACAAATCACTTGGCTCAGAAGCCTACCTCTGCGAACGGTGCTAGAAGCTGACGGTCAGGACGTCTTGAAAAAGGCCTTGCAATGGGTTGACCAGAACATGTCTGAGCTTTAGTCAAAGGCTTAGTCTGAGACACTGGCCTTGCCCCGCAGGGCTTTGGTCTGTCCTCGCTTGACTTTGCCCTCTACGCGCTTCAATTGAGAACTTCGGGTTGGCCGAGTGGCCTTGCGTGGCTTTTGAACCGTGGCAGCCAATTCAAGCAGGTCATGCAGTCGCAGCAGGGCCGCCATTCGGTTCATGTCTTGGCTTCTGTGCTCTTGCGACTTAATGACCACAACGCCGCCCTTGGTAAGCCGGTGATCCCGAAGCGCCAGCACCCTCTCCTTCAACTCAGGGGGCAAACTTGAAGCGCCTACATCGAAGCGCAGCTGAATGGCGCTCGAGACTTTGTTCACATTTTGCCCACCCGGGCCTTGTGATCGAACTGCTGTGAGCTCTACCTCATCTGATGGAATTTGAAAAATTGTCATGAAAAACCCTGAGAATGCACAGCGTTCCCTCGCTTTGTGTTGGGTATTGATTGTGCCTCGCTTAAACTGGGCACTTAACTACCCCAAGGTGTCACCATGGCCAAAGGTCAACAAAAGTCAAATAAAGAGTCCAAAAAACCAAGGAAAGATACGTCTCCTCCTAAAACCATCGCGGTGGACACAGAGCGTCCGATCCAAAAAACCACAACGATCATTCCACGCGGCAAGAAGCCGATTTAATTTAATTGACCCTTAGAAATCTTTAAAATCAATGAGTGATTCTGCGCAAAGTCTTTGGCCCCATGCAGGCTATGCCCAACTGAAAACAGATTCGCGCGGCCACCTCTTAGTCACCGATGATTTCTTAAGGGTCTTGTTGCTTCGGCCAGAATTGGCGCCGATTGAAAGTTCATGCGCGCATGAAATTCAAATTCATGAGCGCTTGTTAGAAAGTCCTCGGCTGAAACTTGAAGCATCCGATCTGGTACCCATTCAAGACGCCGATGCCGCAGAAAACATGCGCGTTTGGTTGCGATTTCGCGATCGCATTTTGGCCAAGCCCACTTTAGAAGCCAGCTACTGGTCTTTGTTTGAAGGCACCGGTGTCGATGTACCGCCCGTGTTGGTCAATCAAATCACACAAGTCTTGGTGCAACATGTTCTAGGCAATGACTGCACGCCGCTTCAAGCACGCGCTGCTGAGTTGCTTTTTAGAACTCAAAAAATATCAGTGCTCGATGACGGCTCGGTCATGGCGGCCGATAACGAAACCGTTGAGCGGCATGCGCTTGAAAGTGGCTTTGGCAGCGTGGGCGAGTTGCTCAAGCAAGGTGGCATTCCCCTTCGAACGGTAGACCTTGACGTCATTCAAGAAAGCAATCAAGACACCTACTGGGACCGCAGTGAACGCTTTGACATGGTGGCCTGCCTGAATTTAGGCCAAGACCTGATTTCAGCTTTTTGCCAAGTTTTAGAACGTTGGGTTTTTCATTTTACGGCTTCAAAAGTGACCGTCAAAACAGCCCGCGAAATTGAAGACGCGCATTGGGTATGGCATGTGGGCCTTGACGCTCAAGCCAGCGGCATGCTGAACGATTTGTACAAAGGCAACACGATTGACGAAGACAGCCAAAGAAGAATGCTTTGTTTGTTTGTGCTGAACTTTGAAAACCCCACAGACATGCTCAGTGAAGTCTCGGGCAAGCCAGTTTATTTGGCCATGGCCATGGACACACAGCAACTTCTTAAAATCAAGCCCCAAAATCTCCTTTTGAACTTGCCATTCGCCAGAAGATCTTAAGCATGAACGCCCAGCAAATCATATTGAGCATGGTCTTGGCCACCATGGTTTTTTCTGTGGCGCTTGAACTTCGCATTGAAGACTTTAAACGTGTTGCTCAAACTCCCAAGGCTGTCATTTGCGGACTCATCCCTCAATTTTTACTTCTACCCGTCGGCACTTGGTTGGCCACTCTTTGGCTAGACCTGCCACCGAACATTGAAGCCGCCATGATTTTGGTGGCTGCTTGTCCCGGCGGAAGCCTTAGCAATGTGGTCACGCACATAGGGCGAGGCAACACCGCGCTATCTGTCAGTATCTCTGCCGTGGCCAGCACCATTGCCCTGTTTGCAACACCTTTTAACTTCAGTTGGATGATTGCTACCAACCCTGAGACGGCTTCTTGGTTGAAAGAGCTTTCCATTGATTCATCTGGCATTTACATCAGTCTTTTATTACTCTTAGGTGTTCCCTTAAGTCTTGGGCTACTGGCGTCACACCGACTACCCCATTTAACCGAACGCATCCGCAAACCTTTAGGCCATTTTTCCCTTATTGCTCTGCTGTTGTTCATCGTAGCGGGCTTGATCAAAGAGCGGCAGTTGCTCACCTTAGGCCTGTTACCCACCTTGTTGTTGGTGGTATTGCACAACGCTAGCGGCTTGTTTTTTGGCTGGGTCACAAGCAAAGTGATGGGCGTTGGCGAAAGAGACCGACGCGCCATCATGATTGAAGGCGGCATGCAAAATTCTGGCTTAGCGCTTGGCATCATTGCCGTTCAATTCAACAGCGATTTGGGCATGGTGACCTTGGCCAGTTTGTGGGGCATTTGGCACATTGTGAGTGGCATGTCTTTGGCGTATTTCTGGAGAAGGAAAGATGCTCGATTGGCTGATTAAAAACGGTACCGTGGTTGACGGTTCAGGCCGTGCACCCTTCTGCGCAGACATCGGCATTAAGGCAGGCCTCATTGTGAGTGTTGGAACAATCAACGAGCCCGCCAAAGAAACCATGGACGCCACTGGCTTGTGGATCACCCCCGGTTTTATAGACCTTCACACCCACTACGATGGTCAAGCTACTTGGGACGAATGTTTTACCCCCAGCATCTACCACGGTGTCACCACTTTGGTCATGGGCAATTGTGGTGTGGGCTTTGCGCCCAAGCGCCCGGGTCACGAAGACGATCTGATCAAGCTCATGGAAGGCGTGGAAGACATTCCAGGCGCCGCTTTGCACGAAGGTATTGTGTGGAATTGGGAAAGTTTTCCGCAATACATGGACGCACTGGCCGCCACACCTCGAAGCCTAGACTACTTGGTTCAAGTGCCTCACGACCCACTGCGAATGTATGTCATGAAAGAGCGCGCCTTGGCCCATGAAGTGGCCACAGCGCAAGACATCAAGGACATGCAAGCCCTTTTGCGTGAAGCCTTAGAAGCAGGTGCCGCAGGCTTTAGCACTGGCCGCAGCGACAACCACCGAACCTCAGAAGGCAAAGACACACCTGCCGCCAATGCCAGTCATGCAGAATTAACAGGCCTGGCCCAAGCCTTTCAAGGATTGAGGCATGGTGTGATTCAAATGGTCAGCGACTACAACCTCATGAATGGCCCCGCAGAATTTGATGCTGAATTTGATTTGGTAGAAGCCGTGGCACACACCAGCGGCAAACCACTTTCATTGACTTGGCTGCAACGTGATCCGGGCGGTGAGCAATATTTGAAAATACAAGATCGCGTTGAAAAAGCCGCTGCCAATGGCTTGCCGCTATTTATGCAAACGGCGGCCAGGGGCATTGGTGTTTTAAATGGATTAGACGCCAGCTTCCATCCATTTATGGGCTTCCCGTCTTACAAAGAAGTGGCGCACTTGTCTTTGGCAGAAAGAGCGCTTGCCTTGCGTGATCCCTCCAGAAAGGCCCGCATCCTTTCTGAAAAGTCAGAGCGCTTGGCAGGTGATGGCAGCGCCATACCGCCCTTGGTTGATATCTTGCTGTCGCGCATCGACATGATCAGTGGCCGCATGTTTCCCCTTGAGGCTACATTGAATTACGAGCCGTCTGTCATGGACAGTTTTTTGGTCCGCGCCAAACAAAAAGGCATCACGCCTTTAGAAGCCCTCTACGATCACTTGAGCGCTGACAAAGGCGAAGGCTTGGTTTACTTTCCCATCTTCAATTACAACGAAGGCAACTTAGATACAGTGCGCAAAATGCTAGGCCATCCACGCACTTTGAGCGGCTTAAGCGATGCCGGGGCGCACGTTGGCACGGTCTGCGATGCCAGCTTCACCACCTTCATGCTCACGCATTGGGTCCAAGGCAGAAGCAAAGACCCCATACCGTTAGAAACAGCCGTAGAAATGCTGACAAGCAGAAATGCAAAGTATTTAGGCTTGACAGATCGCGGCGTCATTGCGCCTGGCCTTCGCGCCGACCTCAATGCCATCAACCCCCTTAGCCTCAGCGTTGGCTTGCCTCAATTGATGCGCGATTTGCCTGCGAATGGCAAACGATTTTTACAACGCGCAAGTGGTTATGTCTCAACTTGGGTGGCAGGCCAACAAGTTCAGCACCACGGCGAAATTACAAGCGCTAGACCGGGTCAACTCGTGCGCATGAAATGATCGCTTGTAACGGCAGGCTGACAAACACCTCATTCGAGCCCCAACATTGGGTTCACCCTAATGCCGTCATGCCAAAAAAGGGGTAAGTTGAGCACCTTGTGCAAAATCGTGTTCAACCCACCCTTTCAGGAGTTCGCCATGTCTGTATTCCCCCGCCGTCGTTTGTTGGCCAGTGCTTTATTGGGACTGCTTAGTGTTGTCAGCGTATTGCCTGCAGCAGCTCAAAATTATCCCGCTCGCCCCATCACACTCATTGTCCCTTGGGGCGCAGGCGGTGGCACCGACGCAACGGCTAGGATCATTGGCAGCTTGATGGAAAAAGAATTGGGCCAGCCTGTGACAGTGGTGAATCGCACAGGTGGCAGTGGCGTCGTAGGCCACGCAGCCATTGCGTCAGCCCAACCTGATGGTTACACCATTGGCTTGGCCACCGTTGAAATTGGCATGATGCATTGGCAAGGCCTTACCGAACTCACCAGCGCCTCTTACACACCCATTGGTCTGGTCAATGCCGATCCTGCAGGCGTTCAAGTGCGTGCAGACTCACCCTACAAAACGGTGAATGAATTATTGGCCGCCATCAAAGCCAACCCCGGTAAATTCAAAGCATCAGGCACAGGTCAAGGTGGTATTTGGCATTTGGCCATTGCGGGTCTCTTGCGCGATCAAAAAATTGACCCTGCTGCATTGCCTTGGGTGCCAAGTAATGGTGCAGCGCCCGGCTTACAAGACATGGTCGCTGGCGGCATTGAAGTGGCCCCAGTGTCACTGCCTGAAGCTCGCTCTTTGATTGATGCAGGCAAAGTCAAGAGTTTGGCCATCATGAACGACAAGCCCTCCTCGCTTTATCCCAATGTGCCCACCTTAAAGGCAGCCATTGGCAGTGACTGGACCATGGCAGCATGGCGCGGCATTGTGGCACCCAAGGGCTTGCCAGCCCCCATACGCGACAAGTTAGCAGAGTCTGTTCGCAAAGTGGCTGCCAGCAAAGAGTACAACGAATTCATGGCCAGTCGTGGTTTTGGCGTGATCTATGCTGGCCCTGATGACTTTGCCAAATTCATGGTGAAATCAAATACTGAATTGGGTGCCACCATGAAAGCCGTCGGCTTGGTCAAATAAGCCATGAAGATTCATGATGCGCTTTTTGGCTTCATCTTTTTGGCATTGGGTGCCTTGGTGCTCTTTGCCATTAGAAGCTTCCCCAATATTCCAGGGCAACCCGTTGGGCCCGCCTTATTTCCAGGACTGATTGCCGTTGGCTTGTGTATCACTGGCTCCCTGATGGTCATCAAGGGTCTGCGCAGTCGCGAGCAAACAGCGTGGTTTGCATGGGAGGATTGGGTTCAATCGCCACGACATATCGTGGCACTTTGTGTCCTTCTAGCTTGCGTGGTGTTTTACATCGTTGCTGCCAACCAGCTTGGCTTTCTGCCCACTGCATTTGTCATGTTGGTGGCATTGTTCAAAGCTCTCAAGGTTCAATGGCGCCGTGCACTTTTGGTGGCTTTGATTGCAACCTTTGTGGTTCATTTTGCTTTCTACAAAATGCTTCGCGTACCTCTACCGTGGGGCATTCTCACGCCCTGGGCCTGGTGAGTTGTTCACTTTGATTTTTCAGTCAGTTGCATGAAATAGGAGTCTCAACATGTGGACAGCCATAGGCCAAGCCTTTTCCATGGTCTTTGATCCCTACACCTTGATGGTGATGGTGATAGCTGCACTCTACGGACTTTTTGTAGGTGCAGTTCCCGGCCTCACGGCCACCATGGCCACCGCTTTGCTGGTGCCAGTTACTTTTTTCATGCCACCCATCCCTGCCATAGCAGCCATGGTAACTGCCACTGCCATGGCCATTTTCTCTGGTGACATTCCGGGCTGTTTGTTGCGAATTCCGGGCACCCCTGCGTCTGCGGCCTACACCGATGAAGCTTTTGCGATGACAAAAAAGGGACAAGCCGAACTGGCTTTAGGTGCTGGCTTGGTTTTCTCTGCTGTGGGTGGTCTCTTTGGCACTTTGGTGCTAATCGTAGCAGCCCCCGCACTGGCAGACTTTGCTTTGAACTTCAGCTCATTCGAATACTTCTGGCTTGTTCTATTAGGCTTAACTTGCGCTGTTTTCATCACCTCTAACCAACCCCTAAAAGGCGTCACCACCTTGCTACTTGGACTATTGGTCGCCTGTGTCGGTCTCGGTAATCCTGCAGGCTTTCCGCGATTCACTTTTGGCAATGCAGAAATGACGGGCGGCATTGGCATGATTGCAATGATGATTGGTATGTTTGCCATTTCTGAAATTATTCGATATGTCGTCGATACAAGCCCAGCAGCAGAACTGGTTGTAGAGAAAGTTGGCAGCGTGATGGCAGGGCAATGGGCTCTGGCCAAAAAATATCCGGTACAAATTCTTCGTGGCAGCGTATTGGGCACCGCTGTAGGTGCATTGCCAGGCGCAGGCGCAGACATTGCTGCTTGGATGTCTTATGCCATGAGCAAAAAATTCTCCAAAGAACCCGAAAAGTTTGGCACAGGCCATGTGGAAGGCATTGTGGAGTCGGGCTCAGCCAACAACAGTGCCTTGGCGGGCGCTTGGATTCCGGCCTTGGTGTTCGGTATTCCCGGCGACTCCATCACAGCCATTGTGATTGGCGTGCTCTACATGAAAAACATGAATCCAGGCCCCACCCTGTTCACCACCAATCCACAAAATATTTACGCTGTATTTTTGCTGTTCATTGTGGCCAACATCATCATGATTCCGCTTGGTATTTTGTGCATCAAAGTTTCAAAACGCATTTTGCGCGTACCTAGAGAAATCCTAATGCCGCTTATCTTGCTGTTCTGCGTGGTTGGTACATTTGCCATCAACAACTCCATGTTTGAAGTAGGCATCATGCTGGTTGCCGGCATCTTGGCTTATATCTTAGAAGCCAATCGCTTCCCCATCGCACCGGCTATTTTGGGGGTGGTACTTGGCGGCATGTTGGAAGAAAACTTCATTACCTCCATGATTAAATCAAACGGCGATCTGGGCGCTTTCTTTGCGCGACCCATTGCGTTGGGACTTGCCGTGTTGTGCTTTCTGGTTTGGTCATGGCCTTTGATTGCCAAGATGTGGTCCAAACCAAGCCCTTCTCAAACGGCCTGAGGTACCTCAACCTTGAGTTTGCTGGCCCATGGCAACAACATGGGCATGATGCTTGGATAAAGCTTCAAACCCTGTAAGAGACTTTCAGCTTTATGCTGCAAGCCTCTTTCACCAGGCGTTCTAACCTGCTGCTCAGGCTTGGACGGTTTCGAGTTGTGACAATTGGCCACGATTTGATCCATTTGCCTGTCATAGGCACTTTTCCCCGCAAATGCATTGGGATCAATGATCTGTAGAAAAACAGTGGCGCCCCACCCTTCAACAGGATCTGCGCGACCATGTCCCGCCAAGCCACCCGTCAGTGCTTCAACCATCAAGCTCAGTCCATACCCTTTGTGACCCGAATCCATACCACCTAAAGGCAGGATGGTGCCCTTCGGCTCCTGAAACAACACCCCCGGATCGGTACTTGAGTGGCCATGGCCGTCCATCACCCACGCGGCAGGCAGGGGCTTCTTCTCTGCATGCAACCGGTTGGTCATGCCATTGGTGGTGGCTGAAGTGGAAACATCCACCATGATGGGCCTGTGAGAAGTGGGCAAGCCATATGACACAGGGTTGGGGGTAAAAACAGGGTCTAAGCCACCAAAGGGTGCAACACTTTTAGAGTTGGGATCTGAGCAATGCAACTGCATCAGCATGCCCTGATCGGTGGCGCGCTGGTGGTAGGCCGCCAAGCAGGCTATGTGATGGCTGCGCCTGATCACGACAGTGCATGTGCCCTGCAATTTGGCTCGCTCGATAGCCACTTGCATGGCTTGCAAGACCAACCAAGGACCCGGCAATCGATTGCCATCCCAAGTAAGGGCAGCAGGAAAGTCAGAGATGGTGACAGGCGCACCTTCTAAGCGCATGCTGCCTTTTTCTATTTCTGCCAAGTAAGGGGCCAGCAAAGCAAGGCCGTGGGTTGTATGGCCCAACAAGTCCCCCTCTACCAGCACTTCAGCAACAGCTTTTGCTTTGTCTGCGGGTAGGCCCACTGACTTCAATAAGTTGACTGCAAATGAGATGAGCTCTGTTGATTTGTATTTCATAAAGGATCACATGCCGTTAACATACAACCATACCGCAAAGTGGAGCAGTCATGGCCATCGACAAAGCAAGAATTTTAAAACACCTTCAAACCGAGGTGTTCTGCAGGCTAGGCGTTTCACCCATCCACGGCATTGGGGTTTTCGCCATCAGAGACATTCCAAAAGGGGCTAAGCCAATGGCCAGCCTGCTCAAAATTAAAGAGTTTTCTCTATCCAAAAAAGAAATCAAAAAACTACCCGTCAGCGTCCAAAAAGAAGTACGGATGTTTTGCTATTACGACAAAGACGAATACCTCATTCCGTCGATTGGCCTTAACTCAATGAACATGGCTTTTTACATGAATCATTCAAAAGAGCCCAATATCAAATATTTAAAAAATAATGAGCTTGTGGCGCTCAGAAAAATAAAAGCGGGGGAAGAATTATTTTTTGATTACGACTTGGCTTTTGACGAAGTGCATCACTTTGGATGACGCTGCACCATCAAACCTATTCACACCGGCCTCTTGATCTTGTTCCAAACATGGGGCGAGAAGTCGGTGTGCAATGGAGAGTTCTTGTCTAAGGCCAAGGGGTGATTTTCATCGGTCATGGCCACAGCAAAGATTGGTTCAAAATGAGTTACAAACAAGGCTTTGTAACCATAGTCGTCAACCGGCCCCAAGTTGTAACAATGGTAGCCATTCTTAGCTGCCCACTTTGAAGCCAACAGGCAGGCAAAAATACCTGGCGATCTGTTTTTATAAAGCGGGTTCCACTGACAAAAACTGCCGTAAACTTGCTTGCGCTCAGGCAACAAGATAGAAACATCTGTGAGAACCAAATCACCCTCTTCAGAAAATGCGCGAATAATTAATACATCCAAATTTTGAATGTAATCAACAAAACCAGCCACCTCTGCTGGGTGAATATAGTAGGCGTCAAAATGCACGCCGCCCATTTCATAGACATCCTCTACCGTCAAGCTGTGTCCTGGCACAACACGCTCAGTGACAGTCAAGCGCTTGCATAATTTTTCTAATTCTTTGAATTTGCGTTGCCGTCTAGGTTCGGTCCAGAAACTTTCGGACGCCACATCAACCAATCCGTATTTGTCATTGATAGGGACGCCATAAGGGCTTTCAGGAGGGACCGCGTAAACGATGAAGGGCTTGGGGGCCATTTCCAACATCTTTGGCGTGACATCGATGTAGGGGCACAAGGCATCCCACCTCGAGGTGTAATACAAAATATCTTCGTGGTAACTCTCAACGCACAAATTGTCTGGCGTCCAAGTTTGATAACCCACCCGCTGATGGCCATCCTCTAGCGCCAAGTTAACATGAAAGTCTTCAGCGACCAGAAGATGGCTTGGGCTATCGCTCATGTTGAGGTTTCTTCAGGTGACTGGGTTGGCGCAATGGCACCAACTCAAAATAGTCCAAATCAACTTCATGATTCCTGCTCAAGAACTTGGGATCGACAACTGCCATTTCTTCGATGAGCGTGTTCATTTCACGAAAGTGATTGGAAGCGTCGCTGTCTGAATCTTTGAGTTGTCGCTTGTATTCTGGCAACAACGGACAAGCGGCATCAAAGTAGTATTTTTTAACCTGCGGATCAAATGACAAAGGGTATAACTTACAACTCAATGGTTTACGATCACCCAAATTACAGCCCTTTTCGCCCAAATGTTGACATCGATCCTCAATGCACAAATGGCGGAACACTTTGGTTTCTTTTTGAGTGAGCGTAATCTCGAGTGTTCCAAAGCCTGCATCGACATTGCAACAACTCTGACACTTAGCACAGTGGTCAAAAAGCAAGCAATAGCCCTCAGGTCAAACAAATTGAATTTGATGCATTATGTATCAATGATGACACTCAAAACAAGAAGCCAAATCGAGATAACTTTGATTCCAAATTGACTGACCTTAAAATCTGACCAAATTCAAGCATCGAATGGTATTTACATGAAGCATCAGGCCTATCGAATGGAGGGAGTCGACACTCCCATCATCCCTACCATTGCCGCGTTTGTACGCAACAACCCAGGCACCATTTCTTTGGGGCAAGGGGTTGTCAATTACGGTCCGCCAGCACAAGCTATTGCCGCTCTACCCAGCATGATGGGCGATGGCAGCCTTCATAAGTACCTGGGCGTCAGCGGTCACCCTGGGTTGATTGAAGCCATTCACAACAAATTGGCACTAGAAAACCAGATCAAACTCGGAACAGAAGCCATGGTCATGGTGACGGCAGGTAGCAACATGGCTTTCTTAAACTCGGTTTTAGCCTTAGCCGACCCTGGCGATGAATTCATTCTGCCCATGCCGTTTTATTTCAATCAAGAAATGGCCATTCGCATGTGTGGGTGCATTCCAGTGCCAGTGCCAGCCAACGCCGACTGGAGCCTTGATGTTGAAGCCATGGCTGCGGCCATCACGCCGCGCACGCGGGCCATTGTGACCGTATCTCCCAACAACCCAACTGGTGCGGTTTATTCAGAAGCCTCCTTGCGGGCCATCAATGCCCTTTGTGCACAACATGGGCTATATCACTTTAGTGACGAGGCTTATGAGTATTTCACTTACGAAGGCACCCAACATTTTTCTCCGGCCAGCCTGCCAGGTGCCGCGAAACACACTGTGTCGTTCTTTTCCATGTCAAAAAACTACGGCATGGCCAGTTGGCGTGTGGGCTATGTGGTGTTTCCATCCCATTTGTTTGACGCCATGAACAAGGTTCAAGACACCAACCTCATTTGTGCGCCTATGCCCTCCCAATTGTTGGCACTTCAAGCTCTGCAATTAGGCCGCTCATGGGTCGAGCCTAAAGTTGAAGCTTTAAGCCATGTTCGTCAAACGGTTTATCAAGCACTCGAAGGTTTGGGCGACTTGGTTCAATTTCCAAAAACACAAGGCGCTTTTTATGTGCTGATGAAACTGCCCGGCTTGGCCAAAGGCATCGAGCCCATCGCTTTCAACCGCGCCATGACAGAAAAGTACAAAGTGGCATCTATTCCTGGCTTTGCGTTTGGCTTAACGCAGACGCATGAGGCCAATTACCAGCGCTTGTCTTATGGCGCTCTGGAAGCTGCTAGCGTAGCGCAAGGTGTACAACGGTTTGTGGCAGCTGTACAAGATTGGTACAGCGATTACTGAAGCCCACCCTTGAGTGAATCAGGCACTGGCAGTGGCATCACCTCAATGCCCTCTTCCAGCAGTTCTTGGGTCTCTTCCATCGAGGCTTGCCCCCTGATATTGCGCTCCTCAGATTCACCATAATGCATCTTGCGCGCTTCTTCTGCAAAGTTTTGCCCCACATCGTCTGTATTGGCAATGACGTGCTTGACCATCTTCATCCAAGCTTCTTGCACCATCTGCACAGTTTCAGGATGGACCATTTCTAAGCTTGCTGCTGCTTGATTTTCATTTTGAGTTTTAAGCGCCGGAGCATTGGGCGAAACCGTAGCGGATCCGGAACCTGCTTGGGCATCTGAGGAGACCCCTGCCTCATTGACATCTGGCTTTGCTTGACGCGGCTCACTGGCACCCAAATTCAAACGGGGCGCTGAAGGCAACTTGCGAACCTCAGTACTGGCACACAAAGGGCAAGCGACCAAGTCCCTTTGGCGTTGCGATTGGTAATCTTCTTCAGAGCCAAACCAGCCCTCAAAGGTATGCATGCCTGCGCACTGAAGGTTCAAGACTTTCATGCAGCATTCACCCAAGTTAATTCATGCTGGCCTGACAAATAATTTTGCAACCAAAACATGCCTGTCAAGGTTTTCCCATCGGTCACTTCGCCATTTAAGCAAGCCAGCTGCAAAGCCTCTGGCGTTTGGGTGATCACTTCTAAAAACTCGCCTGGGTCGAGTTGACGTTGACCAACGCTTAAATCTTTGGCAAACCAAATTTCAATGAACTCGGTGGAGTAAGAAATAACCGGATGCATCACACCCGCTCTGGCCCAACGATTGGCACGGTACCCGGTTTCTTCGTACAGTTCACGCTGTGCACATTGCAAAGTGGATTCTTGAGGGTCAAGTTTTCCTGCAGGAAACTCAATCATCACCCGTTGAACGGGGTATCTAAACTGCCGCTCCATGACCAATTGCAAGGGCTGACCTGGCATTTCCAACAAAGGAATGATCATGACAGCGCCGGGGTGAATGACGTACTCACGAGTAGCCTGTGTGCCATCTGGCAAGGCTACGGTATCTAAAAATGCATGAAGAAAAGAACCCCTGAAGAGTTCTTGACCCTTCAGTTTGGTTTCAATCAGATGTGCGTCCACCTGATTGCTCATGCTCAATTGGCCAGCATCTGGGAAACTGAACGAGCGCACAGCGACATCAAGGCACCCGGGACAATGCCCAATACCAAGACCAACAAACCATTGAGTGACAATACAATGCGGACATCTGCGTCTGCTGTTACGGTAGAGGCCGTTACAGCTTCATCAAAATACATGACCTTCACAACGCGCAAGTAATAGAAAGCGCCGATGAGCGACATAGCTACCGCAAACAGGGCCAAGACAATGTCTGCTGTATGCCCTGAAGCGATCAGCGCTTGCAAGACAGATAACTTGGCATAGAAGCCCACCATGGGTGGAATACCAGCCAAGGAGAACATGCAAATGGCCATCACGCCTGCATACAAAGGACTGCGGCTGTTCAAGCCAGCCAAGTCGGTAATTTCTTCGCTCTCAAATCCTTGACGAGCCAAAAGCAAGATGATGCCAAATGTTGCCAATGTGGTGAGGACATAACCCACGACATAGAACATGGCAGAGCTGTAGGCATTGGCGCCCATGGCAGCATTGCCGCTGACCACGCCCGACATTAAGCCAATTAAGACAAAACCCATTTGCGCAATGGTGGAGTAGGCCAACATGCGCTTCAGATTTGTTTGTGCAATGGCCGCCAAGTTACCAACCAACAACGAGGCAATGGCCAAGAGGGCCAACATTTGTTGCCAGTCGATGGCCATGGGCAACAGCCCCTCCACCAACAAACGAATGGTGATGGCAAAGGCCGCCAATTTGGGGGCGCCAGCAATCATGAGTGTGGCCGCTGTAGGCGCGCCTTGATACACGTCGGGCACCCACATGTGGAATGGCACGACACCCAATTTGAAGGCCAAACCAGCAACAACAAACACCAGGCCAAACACCAAAACTTGATGCTTCACTTGACCGCTTGCAATCACTTTGAAAACAGTGGCCAAGTCCAAGGATCCGGTAGCGCCGTACAACATGGACATGCCATACAACAAGAAGCCAGATGCCATAGCACCCAACACGAAGTACTTCATGGCCGCCTCAGTAGCCTGCACATTGTCTCGGCGCAAAGCAACCAAGGCATAGCTAGACAAAGTAAGCAACTCAAGGCCGAGGTACAAAAGCAAAAAGTTTTGACCAGAAATCATAACGCTCATACCAAGCAAAGCAAAGACTGACAAGCTGAAAATTTCACCGCCTCGCAGCATGTCGCGATCACTTGCATAAGGGCGCGCATAAACCAAAGTGACCATGACGGCGATGGTGGCAAAACACTTAAGCCAGTGCCCCATTGAGTCGGACACTACCAAGCGGCCAAAACCATAAAGGGTGTGGCCTGCGTCTGCATAAAAAGCATGCAACAAAGCAACACCACCCAATGAAACCAATGTCAAAACGTAAGTCACAGTGCGCTTAGGGCTTGTGACCAGCAGGTCAACCAGCGCAATCACGCAAGCCATGACCAGCAACACGATTTCCGGGTACACCGTCATCCAGCTGGTTGAGTCAATCATGTCTATTCTCTCTATCTTTAAGTTTCAGCCGAGCATCAGGGATCAAGGCAATTTCGAAGCCGCAACGTGCTCCAACAAATTGGCCACAGAGACTTCCATCACATCGGTAAATGGTTTGGGGTACAAGCCCATGTAAAGCACCGCAATGGCCAGCAAGGCCATGACAGTGAACTCACGCGCATTGATGTCTGTGAGTTCTTTCACATC
>CANNNB010000035.1 GCA_947505995.1 Comamonadaceae bacterium | reverse complement strand
GATCTCTGAACACATCACCGCCCGGCAAATCACGCACGTACCAACCGATGTGTTTGCGCGCTGAGCGAACACCCGTTAGCTCACCATACAAGCCATAGTGATCTTGCAAATGCGCCAGCAACGCACGCTTCACTTCGGCTACCAAGGGCGGTGCCAAATATTCGCCAGTGGCTAGGAAATGCACAATCTCGCGGAAGATCCAAGGGCGGCCTTGCGCTGCACGTCCAACCATCAGGGCATCGGCACCTGTGTACTTGAGAACCTGCAAGGCTTTGTCGGGTGAATCAATATCGCCATTGGCCACTACTGGAATGTTCACAGCGGCTTTCACTGCCGCCACCGTGTCGTACTCGGCAAAACCTTTGTAGCCCTGCTCACGCGTGCGACCATGCACGGTGACCATCTGTATGCCCACACTTTCAAAAGCTTTGGCCAATACCAAGGCATTTTTTTCTGAATCACACCAACCAGTGCGCATCTTCAAGGTCACTGGCACGCCGCGCGGTGCACACGCCGCTACCACGGCTTCTGCGATTTGAATGGCCAAGGACTCGTTTTGCATAAGCGCAGAACCCGCCCATTTGTTGCACACTTTTTTGGCGGGACAACCCATGTTGATGTCAATGATCTGAGCGCCTTGATCGATGTTATAGGCAGCGGCCTCAGCCATCATGGGGGCATCGGTGCCAGCAATTTGCACAGCAATGGGCCCAGGCTCGCCGTCGTGATTGGCGCGTCTTGATGTTTTCAAACTTTTCCACAAGTCCTTGCGCGAGGTCACCATCTCGCTCACGGCGTAGCCCGCACCGAACTGTCTGCACAGTTGGCGGAAGGGTCGATCGGTGACACCCGCCATGGGAGCCACAAAGACTGAGTTAGGGAGGACGTAGGGTCCGATTTGCATGAACGAGGATTGAAAAAAAGAACGTTGGCCGTTGAAGGCGTCTGAAGGCTATCTGCTTAAAAAGGAGGCACGATTGTAATTGCTTCATTTTTAAGCAGGGGAATTATTTTAAGCAAACAAATAAAAATAGAAACCTTTGGCTACACTCTGCTTCAAATGCAAGAATGGTTCACACCCCACATCACCCAGCTTTTAGCTTGGCTGGCATTTCCCGAACACGGTTTGTCAACCGTATTCATCATTGCTTTCATCTCGGCAACCCTCTTGCCATTAGGTTCTGAACCTGCCGTTTTTGGACTGGTCACACTCAACCCCGATTTATTTTGGCCCGCTATTTTGGTGGCAACAGGTGGCAACACCTTGGGTGGCATGCTAAGTTGGTGGATGGGTTATGGCACTCACCATGCGGTGGACATCGTTCGAAAGCACAAAGCTGAAGGAGACGAAAAAGCGCCACCAACCAACATCAACGAGAAAATGCACAAGCGGGCACTTGAATGGCTGGAAAAACTGGGCCCCAAAGCATGTCTTCTATCTTGGCTTCCTGGCGTTGGCGATCCTCTTTGCGCCGTGGCAGGTTGGCTCAAGATGCCTTTAGGGCCTTGCGCCATTTACATGGCCATCGGTAAATTTATGCGTTATGTCGTCATGACTTCATTGCTGCTCTGGGTTTTTTAAGCTTAGCGAACCACCAGCAAAACTGCAATGAAAGTTAGAAATCCAAGAAGCACTTTTCTAAATGCGTCTTCACTCAGGCGATGCCGAAGTTTCTGACCGGTCATTAAGCCCACAGCCATCGGCACCAAAGCCAAGACTGAGTAGCCCAGGTCAATCACCTCCATTCGGCCAAAGCTGTACATGGCCAAGTACAAGGGCCAAGCAGCATTCAAATAAATCACACTGACCGCGCCGACAAACTCATCTCGCCGCATCTTCAAAGACAACATGTAACTGATCAAGATCGGTCCCATGAGCGATGAAACACCCCCCAACATGCCAGACAGTGTGCCTACCAAAGCACCGGTCCATCTTTCTTTGTCAGCAGGAATGGTGAAGGTGGGCTTGAACAACATCGAGACCACGGCCAGCACCACTGCAAAAGCCACCAACATATTGAGTTGTTTGACGCTAAAGGAAAGCGTCCATTGAACTGCAAACACGGTCATGATGGCTTGCGTGAGCATGAGGGGCCAGAATCTTTTCAAGCTGGCCTTCCAACTCGCCTCCTGCCAAGCTTGCCAAATGTTGGACACCAAAACAGGCACAGCCACCAAAGCAATGGCTTGGGTGCTGCCAATCATGAGCGACATGATGGGCACTGCAAACAAGGGCAGGCCCACGCCCAGTGTGCCCTTCACAATGCCGCCAAAGAGAATGGCAGCGGCGCAAGCGGCAATGATCAGCACAGCATCTGTGCTGAGAGAGAGTTCCATATCAACTGCTGAACAAGAAGTTCATGACATCGCCATCCTTGACCACATATTCTTTGCCCTCAGCGCGCATTTTGCCGGCATCTTTGGCGCCTTGCTCACCCTTGTAAGTTATGAAGTCTTCGTAGGAAATGGTCTGCGCGCGGATGTAACCTTTTTCAAAGTCGGTATGAATGACGCCAGCAGCTTGTGGGCCCGTATCGCCCACATGAATGGTCCAAGCACGCACTTCTTTCACACCTGCTGTGAAATAAGTTTGTAGGCCCAACAAGGCATAAGCCGAGCGAATCAAGCGGTTCAAGCCTGGCTCTGATTGGCCCAACTCTTCCAAGAACATTTGGCGATCTTCGTCTGACATTTCAGACATTTCTGCTTCTAACTTGGCACAAATCGCCACCACGGGCGCGTTTTGAGCAGCAGCATATTCCTTCAAACGATCTAGCAAGGGGTTGTTCTCAAAACCATCTTCAGCCACGTTGGCCACAAACATGGCAGGCTTGGCAGTGATTAAGAAAAACTGTTGCAAAAGGGGTCGCTCTTCTTTGCTGAAGTCGATGGTGCGAACGGGTTGACCTTGGTTCAATGCAGCTTGGCATTTCTCCAAAATGGCCACCAACTTGATCGACTCCTTGTCGCCAGAACGTGCAGTTTTTTGGACGCGGTGCAAACCTTTTTCAACAGCTGACAAATCGGCCAGACACAATTCAGTTTGAATGACTTCGATGTCCGAGATGGGGTCGACACGGCCAGCAACGTGAATCACGTTGTCGTCTTCAAAGCAACGCACCACATTGATGGTGGCATCGGTTTCGCGAATGTGTGCCAAGAATTTGTTGCCCAAGCCCTCGCCTGTACTGGCGCCCGCGACCAAGCCCGCGATATCGACAAATTCCACAATGGCAGGCACGATGCGTTCGGGGGTAATGATGGCAGCCAGCTCTTGCAGGCGGGCATCGGGTACCTCCACCACGCCGGTGTTGGGTTCAATGGTGCAAAAAGGGTAGTTTTCGGCCGCAATGCCTGCTTTGGTCAGGGCGTTGAAAAGGGTGGACTTGCCCACGTTGGGCAGGCCCACAATGCCGCATTTGAGGCTCATGGAAGACTTTCTTGGATTCAGCGATGAATCCGTGATTTTAAAGGGTCTGCGTGGTCTAATTTAGAACCATGTCTGCAGCCACTTTGCAAAACACCTTAAATTGCCAACTTGCACCGCCATGCCCTCGCCTGCGCATTGTGGCGGTGGTGTTGGCCGCAGGCACTGCTTCTCGAATGGGCGGCCGGCCCAAATGCTTGCTAAAGCGCGACGGCCAAACACTTTTAAACCGACTGCTCACAGCCCTAGAAACAGCCGGCATCGATGAAACGGTGGTGGTCCTGGGGCACAAGGCCGAAATCATTCAGACCTCACTGGGCACAAGGGCCCCTGCGACATTGAAAGGGCAGCATTTACCCGCCATGAAGGTCCACGAGGTTTTGAACCCACAGCCCTCAGACGGCCAAAACAGCTCTTTGCACTTAGGCTTGGTCAAAGCACAAAGCCTACAAGCACAGTGGCTGATGGTGAGCTTGGCCGACCAACCCCTGCTAGATGCGACTGATCTGCAAGCCCTGATCGCTGCTGTCAAAGCAAGTCCCGCTGGCACTGAAATGCTTCAGCCATGGGTTGAAAACCAGCCTGGCAATCCGGTCATGTTGTCGCAAAAAGTCATGTCCGAGTTATTGGCTCAGTCAAAAGGAGCCTCGACTTCAGCCAGTTTTTCTGCCAAAGACTTGCCTGGCGGCAAAGAATGGCGTCAACAAAATCCACAACATGCACACCAGTGGGCGACGCCTAACCCCCACTACAAAGTCGACATGGACACCCCAGAAGACATTGAGGTCTTGAAAACAAAATACGGTGTTGAGTTGAAATGGGACACCCCCATTTGAACAAAGCCTTCTCAACGGCTTCTACAATCTGACCCATGTCCCCATCATCCACCCAATTTGACGTTTGCATTCGAGGCGCCGGCATTGTCGGGCGCAGCTTGTCCCTGATGCTGGCATCGCAAGGTCTGCGTGTGGCATTGGTGAACAACCCTGCAGGCCACAAATCGGCACAGGGACACAGTGATGTGCGGGCCTATTCGTTAAACACGGCTGCCAAACAAATGTTGACAGATTTGCGTTGCTGGCCAGAAGGCCCTGCCTGCACGCCCATTTTGCAAATGCACATTGAAGGCGATCAAGGTGGCAATCTGGCTTTCAGCGCCGCCCAACAAGGTGTTGATGCATTGAATTGGATGATTGATGTGCCCACCTTGGAAAGCAATTTAGCCAAGGCCATTGGTTTTCAGCCTTTAATTCAACAAGTGATGGAAAGTGTGAAAGCACCCTTGACTGTCATTTGCGAAGGTCGTGCCAGCCAAACGCGCGCTGAGTTGGGTGTCGCGTTTGATGTGAAGCATTACGAACAACACGCCTTGGCTTGCCGCATTCAGACTCAATTGCCACACCAGCAAATTGCTCGGCAATGGTTTCAAACTGCCCATGGCCCCGAAATTTTGGCGTTCCTGCCTATTGGCGGCGAAGACAGCCACGAGTGGGCTGTGGTGTGGTCCCTCACCCCCACACGCGCCGAACAATTGCGATCAAACGAAGCTGCTAGTTTTTGCATGCAATTACAAGAGGCCAGCAAAGGCGTGGCGGGCAGCATTGAATTGATCAGTGAGCGGGCTGTTTGGCCTTTGCAGTTGGCCAAAGCCGAGCGCTGGACTGGCAGCATGCCAGGTTCAGAAGCTGGCAAACGAGCAGCATCATTTGCTTTGGCCGGAGACGCTGCACACGCCATGCATCCACTGGCTGGGCAAGGTTTAAATGTAGGACTGAGCGATGTCATGGCCTTGTCCCGCGTTGTTCAGGCGAAAGAATTTTGGCGTCCCCTAAGCGATGCCAAATTATTGCGACGCTACGAGCGTGCCCGCCAAGCAGAAGTGTTGGCCATGGGTTGGGTTACCAATGGCCTGCAAATGCTCTTTGCGCAACCCGACTTGCCAATGCAAAAAATTCGCAACTGGGGCATGTCAGCCTTCAACCAATTTAGCCCTCTGAAGAAATGGATGGCTGCAGAAGCCATGAAATCTTCATCACAGCATTGATTCAATTTTCAATGCCGCTCGAAACTTTAGGAAATTAAAAGCATGCGCTTGATCAGAGCTTTCCTCACCACTTGCTTGCTTGCTGCCGGCACGTGCAGCATGGCCCAAGATGCCAACTTGAAAAAAACTTTAAGCGAACGTTTGCCTTCCTTGCCAAAAATTGAAGAGATTTCCAAAACTCCCATGGCCGGTGTGTTTGAAATTCGAGTTCAGGGCAATGAAATTTTTTACACCGATGCCAAAGGCGACTTTCTGATTCAAGGTGCTTTGATTGATACCAAGCAAAAGCGCAATTTGACAGAAGAGCGAAACGACAAACTTTCGGCCATTTCATTTGACAGCCTGCCTGTTAAATTTGCTTTTACTCAAGTGAAAGGCAATGGCAAACGCAAACTGGTCGTTTTTGCCGATCCCAACTGCGGCTATTGCAAGCGCTTCGAACGCGATTTGCAAAAAATTGACAACGTCACCATCTATCACCTCATGTATCCCGTGTTGGGCGAAGACTCTAGGGTCAAGTCACGCAATATTGCATGCGCCAAAGACAGAGCCAAAACATGGAACGATTGGATGCTTCAAGGCATTGCACCCCCTGCAGTGGCCTGCGACAACCACAACATTGATGCCATTGTCGAGTTCGGTAAAAAGAATCGCATCAACGGCACACCCACCCTGTTTGTGGCAGACGGCACACGGGTGCCAGGTGCCATTGAGGCTGCCCAAATTGAATCTATGTTGAACGCAGTCAAACCATGAGCCCGCACGCAGACCAAACTCGAAGCCACGTCAAACTGTTGGCCTACGCGGGCCTCATTCCTTTTGTCGGAATGGCTGTGTTGCTCTGGTTGGTCGATTCAGACTTACACCCCTTTTTGGCCTTGGCCATGGCAGGCTACGGTGCTGCCATTGTTTCTTTCTTAGGCGGCATTCATTGGGGCATTGGCTTTAAAAATGTTTCGCGCATGCACAATGCACCGCTGCTTAACTTTGGCTGGGGTGTCGTGCCTTCATTGTTGGCTTGGGTTGCAGTTACCATGCCCGCGTATGCTGGTCTGCCTTTGTTGGCTGTGATCTTGGGTATTTGCTATGCCGTCGACCGCAAAACTTACCTAGAAGCTGGCTTGCAAGAGTGGCTGCCAATGCGTTGGCACCTCACACTTGTGGCTGCACTGAGTTGCTTAATTGGAGCTGCCGCCACATGAGTTCAAAAAATCCTTTGCCTGCTGTTCACTACAGCATCGATGCCAGCCACACCCATTCCCACCTGTTTAAAGTTTCATTGCACATTGCCGAGCCTCAGGCTGGCCAAGTTGTGTCATTGCCCGTGTGGATTCCTGGTAGCTATTTGGTGCGAGAGTTTGCCAAGAACTTGCAAAGCTTAAAAGCCACTCAAGGCGGCAAAGCGGTTGCGTCTCACCAAGAAAACAAAAGTCACTGGCACATTCAATGCAAAGCTGGACAAGCCTTGCAATTGAGTTACGAGGTTTACGCCTTTGACAATTCAGTGCGTACTGCTTGGCTGGACACGCAGCGTGGCTTCTTCAATGGCACCAGCTTGTGCATGCGGGTGCATGGCCAAGAAGATCTGCCGCATGGAATCACATTGAAGGCCATCAAAGGCAGTACGTGGCTTGCTGCAACGGGCCTGCAAGCTAGCAAAGTGAACAAACAAGGCTTTGGCGATTATTTGGCCAGCAACTACGACGAGTTGGTTGACTGCCCATTTGAGCTAGGCAATTTTTGGCGCGGCCAATTTACAGCTTGCGGCATTCCCCATGAATTTGTGGTGGCTGGAGCCTTGGCCTCATTCGATGGTGCCAGGCTGATGGCCGACACGCAAAAGATTTGCGAAACCGAGATCAAGTTTTGGCATGAGAAAAAATCGAACGCCAGTGCGCCCTATAAACGCTATGTGTTCATGCTCAATGCGGTTGAAGAAGGTTATGGGGGCTTAGAGCATCGCAACTCAACGGCACTCATTTGCAACCGCCGTGACTTGCCTGCGCTTGGCATGAAAAAAATGCCTGATGCTTATGTCACCTTGTTGGGCTTAATCAGCCACGAATACTTTCACACTTGGAATGTGAAGCAATTGCGCCCTGCAGAGTTCAAGCGCTACGACTATACGCAAGAAAATTACACAGAGCTTCTTTGGTTCTTTGAAGGCTTTACCAGCTACTACGACGACCTGTTATTGCGCCGTGCCAAGCTCATTGACGACAGCACTTATTTCAAATTGATCAACAAAACCATCAACATGGTTTTGCAAGCCCCAGGCAGACAAGTTCAGTCAGTGGCCCAAGCCAGCTTTGATGCTTGGGTGAAGTACTACCGCCAAGACGAGAACACCCCGAACAGCACTATCAGCTATTACACCAAAGGCGCATTGGTGGCTCTTTGCCTTGATTTGACAATGCGCTCTGAAGGCAATGGCAATCTAGACCAAATCATGCGAGGTTTGTGGCAACGCTGCCAAGGCGGGCCACTTACAGAGGCCGACTTGTTGGCAGAACTACAAGCTCAAACGGGCCGCAGTTGGCACAAAGAAATTAAAGCTTGGGTGCACAGCACGCAAGAGCTGCCACTCAAAACTTTGCTGTCTTCGCATGGTGTTGTGGTGCACGAAGATCCTTCCCAAATGGCTCAGCGCTTGGGCCTGCGAGTTGTAGAAACCCAAGGTGTTGTTCAAATTAAAGCCGTGCTGCGCGGCGGAGCTGCCGAAAAAGCCGGCATGGCGGCTGGCGACGAATGGTGGGCTGTGGCCAGCAGCAAAGCCAAATCGACCACTTGGCGTTTGAAGAAGTTAGACGATTTGTCATTGCTGCTAGGCACCGACAAGAAAGCCAAAGCCAGCGTCACGCGGGATCAAAGAGTGTTGGTATTGGATTTGAACATGCCCACAGACGTGCACACTTGGCGCCTAAGCTACACCAACTCTGATCAAGCGCACCAAACCCGCACCAGCGCATGGCTGGACGGAAGCGCCAGCAGCACTTCATTGCGCAACACTTAATGCGCAGCCTTATTTGCCGCGCAGGTCAAGCACACGCTTGGCCTTGCCTTGGCTGCGCTCTACGCCGCCTTCTGCACGCAAATCAATTTCGACGCTAGAGCCAATATAAACCTTGATTTCGTGCTGCAACATTTTGGCGGCAGCGCGGGCTTCAATGCTGTCTGGCTTGGTGCCGGGCCGAGTTTCCACAGCCACCTTCAAATTGTCCATAGGCCCTTCTCGCGTCAGCACACATTGGTAGTGCGGCGCTAATTCGGGACGCTTCAAAATCAGTTCTTCTATTTGCGTAGGGAAAACGTTGACACCGCGAATGATCATCATGTCGTCGCTGCGGCCCGTGATTTTTTCCATACGCCGCATGGTTCTGGCTGTGCCGGGCAACAAGCGAGTTAAATCGCGTGTGCGGTATCGAATAATGGGCAATGCTTCTTTGGTGAGACTGGTAAAAACCAATTCGCCCATTTCACCATCTGCCACTGGCTCGCCCGTTTCGGGGTTGATAATTTCAGGGTAGAAATGATCTTCCCAAATGGTAGGGCCATCTTTGGTTTCAATGCACTCGCTGGCTACGCCGGGGCCCATCACCTCGGACAAGCCATAAATATCAACAGCATCAATGCCCATGCGGTGCTCTATGGCTACACGCATGTCGTTGGTCCAAGGCTCGGCACCAAAAATACCAATGCGCAAAGAGCTGCTGCGCGGGTCAATGCCTTGACGCTCAAACTCATCGGCAATGGCCAGCATGTAACTGGGCGTGACCATGATGATGTCAGGTTTGAAATCTTGTATGAGTTGCACTTGGCGCTCTGTTTGGCCGCCGCCAAAAGGCACCACAGTCAGACCCAACTTTTCTGCACCATAATGCGCACCCAAACCGCCGGTGAACAAACCATAGCCATAGCTTACGTGCACCATGTCGCCAGCTTGTGCGCCACCTGCACGGATACTGCGTGCCACCACCGTGGCCCATGTGTCAATGTCGCGCTGGGTATAACCCACCACAGTAGGCTTGCCGGTGGTGCCACTGGAAGCGTGAATGCGCGAGCAGCCCGAACGCGGCACGGCAAACATGCCATAGGGATAGCTGTCGCGCAAATCGACTTTGGTGGTGAAGGGAAACTTGGCCAAATCGGCCAATGACTTGCAATCAGATGGGTGCACGCCTGCTGCATCAAATTTAAGCTTGTAAACCGGTGAATTGTCGTATGCGTGTTGCAGCGTGGCCTTGAGGCGTTTGAGTTGCAAGGAACGCAACTCATCGATGCTGGCTTTTTCTATGGGCTCTAAAGGCAAACGTGATGGGGTACTCATCAAAAAATCTCCGTCGTGTTTCTTCGGGGTGGCTTTATTCGGGAATGACTGTGCCTTGAATTTGCGCACTTTTGCCTCTGAACATGGCAATCACTTCGCCCTTTTGATTGGACACTTTCATGTCATAAATACCATGTCGGCCACTCAAAGCTTGTTCTTGCCCGACACAGGTCAACACATCGCCCAACTGGCCCGATTTTAAAAATTCAATGCTGCAGCCTGCAGCCACAGCCACCTTGTTGTAGCTGTTGCAGGCAAACGCAAAAGTGGAATCAGCCAAAGTAAAAATAAAGCCCCCGTGACAAATTTTGTGACCATTCAAGTGCATCTCTTTGACGGTCATTTGAATCACTGCTCTGCCAGGTTCGCATGAAATGAGCTGCATACCCATGGTGTCTTTGCTTGCGGTGTCAACGGCAAACATCGACTCGCCCACTTGTTTGGCCAAATCAAGGGCTGCTTGCGTGCGGGTTTCGAGCTTGATGACGGGCGCGTTCATGCTCATTCACCTTTGAAATTGGCTGGGCGTTTTTCCAGAAAGGCTTTAACCCCTTCAATGTAGTCGTGTGTCTGACCCATGGCCGATTGGGTATCGCGTTCTTGATCAAGTTGTTCAGACAAGCTGTGTGTATGCGCGCCAGCCATGAGTTTGCGCGTGGCAACCAAGGCCTTGGTAGGCATGGTGGCTAATTTTTCCGCCATGGCAATGGCAGCTGCCAGTGGGTCTTCCGCCACGTCCCAAATCATGCCCCACTCTTTGGCCTGAGTTGCGCTCAATTTGTCGCCCGTCATGGCCAAAGCCAAGGCGCGGGGCAGACCCAATCGCTCCACCAATAACCAACTGCTTCCTGCATCTGGAATGAGACCAATTTTGCTAAACGCTTGAATGAAACTGGCCAGTGGCGAAGCAATCGCAATGTCACAGGCCATTGCAATGGAGGCCCCCGCGCCAGCAGCGACGCCATTGACCGCAGCCACCACAGGCATGCGCAATGCTTGAATGCGCCTGGTTGTTGGGTTGAACGCTTGGTCAATGACGGGGCCAGGATCGGCACGCTTGACCATGTCAGGCCCAGGTGTGAAATCAAACTCAGACAAATCGGCGCCAGCACAAAAACCTCTGCCCGCGCCTGTCAAAACCATGGCCCTGATTTCAGGATCGGCCTCGGCTTGATCAAACGCCGCCCACAAGTCATGGTGCATTTGACGGGTGAAGCTGTTCAAGGCTTGAGGGCGATTAAGGGTGACTAAGGCGACAGCGCCGCGTTTTTCAAAGGTCACTGACAAATTGATGTCTTGGGTCATGATAGAGGCCTGATTGGGGTCTGAAACAGAAAATGTACCATTAGCCGACCGATCGGTTGGCCAATGTTTTCCCTTGATTGAAGCACCATTTTCATCCCGTTATAGTGCTAGGTAACAGTATTTAGAACCTGATTGGAGAATCCTTTTGTCTTACGAAAACATTGAAGTCCGCGTTGAAGGCGGCAAAGTTGGCATCGTCACCCTCAACCGCCCCAAAGCTTTGAACGCTCTGAACGGCCCCTTGATGGACGAACTGGGTGCAGCGCTCAAGGCCTTTGACGCCGAAGAAGCTATCGGTTGCATCATCGTTACAGGCAGCGAAAAAGCCTTTGCCGCTGGGGCCGACATCTCAGCCATGGCCAAACACAACTTCAGCGACGTCTACAAAGAAGACTTCATCACGCGCAATTGGGAAACCATTCGCAGCATTCGCAAGCCCGTCATTGCCGCCGTCAGTGGTTTTGCCTTGGGCGGTGGTTGCGAGTTGGCCATGATGTGCGACTTTATTATTGCGGCAGAGAACGCCAAGTTTGGCCAACCCGAAATCAAACTGGGCATCATCCCTGGCGCAGGCGGCACACAGCGTTTACCGCGTGCCGTGGGCAAATCAAAGGCCATGGACATGGCCTTAACGGCACGCATGATGGATGCGCAAGAAGCAGAGCGCGCAGGCTTGGTGAGTCGCGTGGTGCCTACCGATAAACTCATGGAAGAGGCCTTGGGCGCTGCCTTGGTTATTTGCGGCATGGGCCAATTGGCTGTCATGGCGGCCAAAGAATGCGTCAACCGCGCCTTTGAAAGCGGCCTGAGCGATGGCGTGATGTTTGAGCGCCGTTTGTTCCACGCCATGTTTGCCACAGAAGATCAAAAGGAAGGCATGGATGCATTTTTGAACAAGCGTGCGCCTGTCTTTCAAAATAAATAAGCTAGAACGATTGCAAAACTCCCTTACCTCCGCACCTATATTTCCCACCATTTGGCGACTGGCAATCCCCAATATATTTGCTATGACAGCCAGCGCGCTGGTGACCATTGCTGAAACTTGGTACGTGGGTCAACTGGGTCTTCTGCCGCTTGCTGGCATGGCCTTGGTGTTCCCCTTGGTCATGTTGCAACAAATGCTATCGGCAGGCTCCATGGGAGGTGGAATTTCTTCAGCCATCAGTCGTGCACTGGGTGCAAACGACATGCCCAAGGCCAACGCTCTGGTTTTGCACGCCATGCTTATTGCAATTGGCATTGGCCTCCTCTTTACTTTGATTTTTTATTTTTTCAGTCGCCCTATCTTCTTGGCCATGGGCGGTCAAGGAGAGGCACTTGAACAATGCCTTGCCTATGCACACATTGTCTTTCTGGGCATCGTGAGTATTTGGCTGACAAACTCTTTCAGCTCTGTCCTTCGTGGCACAGGCAATATGCGCACGCCCTCAAGTGTGCTTCTGACCACATGCTTGGGGCAAGTCGCCCTGAGTGGCATTTTGGGATTGGGCTTGGGACCTGTACCTGGTTTTGGCATGGCTGGCGTTGCAGCTGGCACCGTCATCGCTTATTCAGCAAGCTCTATTTATTTGTTCTTTTATTTGCGCTCTTCGCGCAGCCTTTTAAAGCTCAGCTTTAACAGCCCTTTGTCGCCATCGCTGTTCATAGACATCCTTAAAGTGGGCGGCATGTCCAGCTTAAGTTCGCTACAAACTGTGGCCACCATTGTGGTGGTCACTCGCTTAATGTCCAGTTTTGGCCCCGAAGCTTTAGCCGCATATGGCATTGGCACTCGATTGGAATTTTTGTTGGTGCCCATCACCTTTGCCTTTGGCGTGGCGTGCCTTTCTATGGTGGGCATGGCCTTAGGCGCCAACTTGGTTCAACGCGCCAAGCAGGTTGCTTGGACCGGTGCCTTGATTTCAGGCGCATTGGTTGGTTGCATTGGGTTGCTAGTCTGCTTTTGGCCTGGCATCTGGACTGAACTGTTCACTTCCAACACTGTGGTTCTGTCTTACACAGCCCTTTACTTTCTATGGGTTGGGCCCTGCTACGGTTTCTTTGCTTTGGGTTTGTGTTTGTACTTTGCTTCGCAAGGCGCAGGCAAACTTTTAGGGCCTGTGCTGGCTGGCACTTTCAGATTGTGCGTGATAGCAGCAGGCGGTATTTGGCTCACTCAAAACAACGGAAGCGCAGCTGAAATGTTTGCACTCATTGCTGCTGGGATGGTGGGCTATGGCTTGCTAAGTGCTTTAGCCGTTTACAAAGTAAGTTGGGTTCGCTAAGTAGTTTGAATTTTAAAAATACTTCGTCGTTCACCCACGTCCGCGCCTTTGATATTTTTCAATGCAGCAGCGCGCCAAGGTTTCAAGGCCTCTCGCTGTTCCGCATCTAGCCATCCCAATTGTTCCAATGCCTCAATGGAAGCTGCAAACAAGGCAGGCTTGTTGCCATCGGCAATTTTGATCGCTAGGGCTTGTCCGCGAGCGCGGCTGGCAATGACTTGGACACCATCTGCGCCCACCTTTGTCACCCAATCACCACGGCCAACCCGCATGAAATCGGCATCGCTTCTGCCTGTACCAGAGACCAACTCGGGGTGAGCTGACATGGCCTCGCCTAAGAGTTTCAAACTGGCACCATATTCGTTGTTTGATTCTGGTTGAGCCACGCGGGCATAGGCCTGCGCCAAATTAGAAAGTGGCATGGCAAAGTTGGGAGCGGAGCAACCATCAATGCCCCAAGCCATGGCCTTTGAATCTAAACCAGCCACTTCGGCCACAGCTTTCCTAACTGCCAACTGCAGGGGGTGATCTAGCTCAGTGTAGGTTTCGGTGGGCAAGCTGTGCAATGAACAATAGGCCAAAAAGCCACTGTGCTTGCCGCTGCAATTGTGATGGCGCTCGTCATATTCAAAACCTTCAGGCAACGGCAGGTCGTTGAATGAAAAGCGATAAGGCACATGACAACCACAGCGCATTTGCTTGTAAGTGGTGTTGCTTTTTTTCAAAATAGACGTGACCTGCTCGACATGCATGTCTTCACCATTGTGACTGGCACACATGAGGGCCAGCTCCTTTGAGGTAAAGCCAAATTGTGTGGCGCCACCACTTTGCATGAGTGGCAAAGCTTGCAAGGCTTTCAAGGTTGAGCGCGTAAAGCACAACCAATTGGGATTACCGGCATGCGCGATCATTTTGCCATCTGTGTCAGTGACGGCCAGTGCCCCAAAGTGCATACATTCAGAAATGCCGTTGCGGGTGAGTTCAATCATGGGAACAAAATTCATAAGACCTTTGTCAAAAATGGCAAGTTTTTCTGCCGCTTAAAGCGCCGCGACACACCTGAAACCGACGTAGCCCACTCGCGTGTCTCTCGGCTTCGTGGCAACATCATCTGCCACCTGTCTGCTGGCGTCATACCACCAAGAAGCCCCACGGGTGACTCTCTCGTCGCCATTGCCCGTATCGACCCACTCCCAAACATTGCCGCCCATATCGAACAAACCATTCACTCCGGGGCGCGTTGTCATGACTGGCACGTGTCCTGTTCCGCGCCACAGTGAACCCGGGGGTGCTGTACCTTTCGCAGAAGTGCAGCCTTCTAGGCAATGGCTTTCGCGCGCACTGTCACCGTTGGGATACTTGTAGCGCTTTCCTTGATTGAATCCTGCTGGTGCTTGCGATCTTTGTTCGACAAAAGCGGCATTGACCCACTCGCTGTCACGCGGCAAGCGCTTGCCTTCGTGTTGACAAATTTTTTGAGCCTCATCAAAGGTCAGATGAACTGCTGGCTCATTGTCTTGCGCTGGAATTCCGAAGGGCGCGCGCCAAGTCCAGCCTTTTTTCAG
>CANNNB010000034.1 GCA_947505995.1 Comamonadaceae bacterium | reverse complement strand
GGTCCGTATTTTTTGGCCGTGTACACATTGGCACTGGCAATCAATTGATTCACTTCTTCCCACGTACTGCGCACAAAACCACCTAGCCCACGCTGATGCTGCCATTCTTCTTTGGCTTGTTGATTCTCAACAATGGATGCCCAAGCATCTACTGGGTTGTTGGCCAAGGCCAAGGCGGCGCGCCAATGCTTTAACAACCGTGCACGCACCATAGGATATTTCACGCGATTGGCGCTGTAAAGATACCAAGAATAGGATGCGCCTCGAGCACAACCACGGGGCTCATGATTTGGCAGATCGGCGCGGGTGCGTGGGTAATCTGTTTGCTGGGTTTCCCAGGTCACAATGCCACCCTTGACATAGATTTTCCATGAGCACGAACCGGTGCAATTGACACCATGGGTACTTCGCACAATCTTGTCATGTGCCCAACGGTTTCGATAGGCGTCTTCCCAAGTTCTGTCCTCGGCGGTCGTTAAACCATGACCACCAGAAAATGATTCTTTGGGATTTGAAAAATGGTTGAGGCGGTCTAAAAAATGACTCATGATTGATCTCCGTAATGAAAGAACTCAGCAAGGATTGGCTGCGCTAGATCGGGCATACATCCACCAGTTCAGTACAAAGTTAAATGCAAAGAAAACAGCCAAGCCATAAAAAACAGGCGTGGCAGACTGATAAGTTGCAAATGAAGTGGCAAACAACATGCCAAAGATGAAGGGGCCATATGCGGCAATGGCACCCGTAAATCCAATCACACCACCGGCTTGTCGTGGCACAAATAACATGGGCATTTGTTTGAACGTTGAAGCGTTGCCAACACCTGCAAAAAAGAACATGACCAACATACCCGCAACAAACATAGGGAAGCTTTCAAGTCCGGTGGGTTGGGTCAAGGTCGTTACCCACAAGGTTGAGCACAACATGCCCAAAGCTGCCCAATGCGTTACCCTTGCGCCGCCCCATCTGTCTGACAAAGGACCCGCAATAACTCTGGCCGCAGAACCAACCAAAGGACCCCAAAAAGCCCACGCCAAGGGATCTGGAGCGCCTTCAAAGCCACCGAAGATTTGCTTGATGAGCAAAGGAAATGTTGCAGCCAGTCCAGAAAAGGCCCCAAAGGTCATCATGTAAAGCGACGTCATGCTCCATGTGTGACTGGACTTAAATATGTCAAACTGCTCCGCAAAGTTAGCCTGAATCGGCACTGACTTTAAGAGCAGCCATGCACTGATTCCGAAAACCACAACAAACGGAATCATGATGGCTGCCGCATTTTGTAAATACACTTGACTTTGAACGCCCGATTTGGTCAGCACTTGCGACTCACCCATGAAGCTTGCGCCACCTAGTAGCACAAACCCAATGATCCAAGGCGTCACAAACTGAACAATTGAAACTCCAAAATTTCCAATGCCTGCTTGGATTGCAAGGGCTGTCCCCTGCAATCTTTTAGGGAAAAACAAACTGGTGGAAGGCATGAAAGATGAAAAGTTGCCGCCACCAAGGCCGGCTAAAAATGCCAGTGACAAGAGCATCCAGTAAGGTGTTGTCACATCTTGAACTGCATAGAACCATCCCACCAAGGGCATCATCAAGGAAAGCGTAGAAAGTGCAACTACTTTGCGCGTGCCAAACATGGGCGTTAAAAACATGTGCACCAAGCGCAAAGATCCACCCGCCAAACCAGGCATTGCTGCAAGCCAAAATAGCTGATTGGGCGTGAACTTAAAGCCAATTTGCGGCAAGCGAACTACCAATGCCGAAACCAAGAACCACGCCATGAAGGCCATCGTTAAATTCAAAGTGGTAATGGTCAGGGTGCGCCATGCCAATGCAGAACCGCCATTGCGCCAAAACATTTCGTTTTCTGGCTCCCAGCGATTCAGCCAGGTGTCATCGGCTGTGGCGGGAGGGATTATTTTTGCCATCGTGATTTCCTTTAAATATGAATCAAACTGTGAGATCAGTTCACGGTCGATGCAAATGGAGACGTTTTAGAGTGAACGCCCATGACTTCAGTTTGTCGAACTTCAGTCCAATACATCCAAATGAGAGACACCCAGACAACGCCATACATCAGCATGAAGGCGCTTGAACGAATGCCGGTGAAGTCAAGCAAAAGCCCAAACATGATGGGCAGAACAAAGCCGCCCAAACCACCGGCCAAGCCCACAATGCCGCTGATCGCGCCAATGTTGTCGGGATAATCATTTGCGATGTACTTGAAAACACTGGCCTTGCCGAAGGCCCATGCAATGCCCAGAACAAACATCAGCAAGGTAAACATATAAACATTCAAACCAAGGTGAAATGTTTGTGGCCCAGTGATGGTGTTAATGGTGAAATCCGTTTGCGGATACGAGAGTAAAAATAGACAGATCCAACTCACCCAGAGAACCCACCAAGTGACACTGTGCGCGCCATACTTGTCACTCAGCCAACCACCCACTGCACGAAGTACACCACCTGGCAATGAAAAACAAGCTGCCAGCAATGCAGCAATTCGAATCTCTAATCCAAACTCACCGATGTAGTACTGCACCATCCACAGTGCCAACGCTACATAGCCACCAAACACAATGCTGTAGTACTGGCAATACTTAAGTACCTTGGGGTCTTTGAGGACCTTAAGTTGCTCACTGAACTTGACTCGCGTTGTGACCAAATGCTCAGGGTCACTGAAGCTGAAAAACCAAAACAAGATGACCGTACCAGCCATCATGGCTGCGTAGACCTGAGGCACGATATTCCAACCAAACGCCACCAACAAGACAGGCGCAATGAATTTATTCACAGCAGAACCTGAGTTGCCTGCACCATAGATGCCCATGGCCATGCCTTGGCGATTAGACGGAAACCAGCGTGCCACGTAGGGTGTACCCACTGAGAAAGAGCCGCCGGCTAGACCTACAAATAGACCAATCACAAGAAAATGCCAATAGGCCGTGGCATAAGCCATGAGCCAGATCGCGGGTACCGTAGCGGCCATGAGCAAGGTCATGACAATTCGGCCGCCATATCGATCCGTCCAAATGCCCAAAGGCACACGGATTAAAGATCCGGTTAAGACCGGTGTGGCCGTGAGAAGACCAAACTGAGTGGCATTCAAGTTCAATAACTTTTTAATGGGAATGCCAATGACGCCAAACATCATCCACACCATGAAACAAACCGTGAATGCCAGGGTGCTCACAATCAAAACAGACCATGCTTTGCGTTGCTGGGTTATTTCATTGCGCATGTATCTTCTCCTACTCGTAAGTCGAGTGTGTCGAAAGGAGAAGTATTTGAATATCCGTCTAAAGACGAGTGAGATAAACGCAAAAGGAGGATGCGACGACCTTCGCTATCCTCCTAAATGATGATGACAGGAGAAAACTAACTCAAACCGTGCGTTGCAACCAAAACCGCAACTTGCACACGAGAGGTCATTTCTAATTTTTTAAAAATGTGTTGGATGTGAATTTTGACGGTGGTTTCAGCGATGTTTAAATCGCGTGCAATGTGCTTGTTACTGAGGCTTTTGGCAATAAGCAGGAAAATCTCCATCTCTCGCGGTGATAGGCGCTCAAGCACTTTCAAGGGATGGTCATTATCGGATTCAGCGACAGGCAAACTAGTCACTACGGGTTGACGCAATGCCGATACCAATTTAGAGATCATTTCGAGACTGACTACCGATTTACCTTGAGCAACTTTGACAATAGCCTCACACAATTGGTCTGACTCTGTGGTTTTGAGTAAATAACCGTCAGCACCGTTTTGAAGTGCATTGGCCAAGTCGTCTTCATCTTCGCTGAAAGTCAGCATCAAAATTCTCAAATTTTCATGACCTTGCTTGAGCGATGCAATAGCTTCAACGCCTTTGACGCCAGGCAAATGAATGTCTAATAAAAGTAAATCTGGTTCTTCACGGCTCAAAATTCTGAAAGCTTCTCCAATGTCACCTGCCTCGCCTACGACAGAAAATCGGCTATCGTGAGACAACAAGGAGACTAGGCCTCGCCGAAATAATGGGTGATCATCGACCACAAGCAAACGAATGGCCTTGTTCATGGCTGAGTGTGCTGAAAGGCATTTGCCATAGCGTGTGTTGTGGTCTGCTTCACTCTAGGTACCAGCAATGTCACTAGAGTACCCTGCCCTGTAATCGATCGTACATTAACTTGAGCCCCAATTTGTTGCGCTCTTTCTTGCATGATTTTTAACCCAACTTGAAGTTGATTGCGTTCAGTATTACTGTTAAAACCAACACCATCGTCTTTGACATCAAATTGCCAAATGTCCCCCTTGATAATTTCAATTCTGACGCTGGATGCCTTGGCATGTTTTCGAACATTCGAGAGCGATTCTTGCAATACATGAAGCACATGAATTTGTACATCTTGTGCTAGGGGCAATCCTTCACCCGTTATTTGGCAACTGGCAGGAATGCCTGATTGATGTTGAAATTTTTGCAGTGTTTCTTGAACAGCCGTTTCAATGTCATCACTTTGAGTTCTTGTTCTGAAATGAAGCAATAGTTCACGAACATCTGCAATGCTTTCCTTCAATCCTTGATCTAATTCATCCATAGAATTCGAAATTTTGATTTCATCTTTGTGCGCAATTGAATTTCTAAGCAAACGCGATTGAATTTTCAAGAATGCCAAAGATTGTGCAATTGAGTCGTGCAACTCACTTGCCAGCATGGTTCTTTCTCCAGAAATAGCGGCCTCTCGATCAAGAGCCAATGCGCGCATGCCCTCCACAGCACTGGCCAAATGACTGGCCAAGGTGTCAACCAACTCTAGCTCTTCAGCCGTCAAGCTCATTTCATACCGAAAAAAAAGATCAATCTCGCCAAGCACCTTGTTCTGCAATTTCACAGGGACAGACACTAGCGTTTCGAAACCGTGGTGGCTGCAATGTTGCAAGGGGGCCACATCATGGCTTCTGATGGGAATCACCCGTGTACGCGATTCCAGTGCAGAAATACCACAAGCACAAGTGCCTGCCATGAGGCACTTTTCTTCTTCGAGCATTTCTAGCGGAAACTGATCAGAGTTGAGGATATGAAATTTTCCTAGATCCTCGCCAGACCAGCGAATAGCCAAAGCATCTGCCTTCATCAATTTTCGAACTTGTATGGCAAATCCTTGTGACATCTCGTGCAGAGAGTTAGATTTGGCTAAAAATGCACTGACTTGATAAAGCGCTTCTAGCCTTTCTTTTTGAGCAGCGATGCGTTGAGTCTTGGCTACAACCTGCGACTCTAAATTGCCATAAAGCGTTTGAAGGGTTGCTGCCATTCGATTGAAACCTTGTGCAACTTGACCGAACTCATCATTTGATGCAACCTCAACTCGCACCGAAAATTGTGCAGATTCAATTTTTTTAAGACCGTCCCGCAGACGACTTAAGGGGTGAATGACATAGTGATAACCGGTGTAAACCATGATGACGGCTGCGCCGATTGCCAGTGCCATCATTAGCAATTGGAATAAGTTAAGTATGGCCGTCAATGATGACAATTGGTGCTCAATCGAAAAAACAAAACTGTCAATCACAAGCAGAAATTGATCAGCCGCCTGTACTAACTTCACGCGCTCCACCTGCGGTCGTTTTAAGAGAATTTTCTTTTGCTGCTGCCAAGCCAGTTCAACAGACTTAAACTGAGCTCGTACGACTGGGCCCCATGGAACAAAAAGCGGTCTTGAAGAATCACCATTTCGCAGCAATTCAATGCTGTCATCAAACTGTTCTACCAACAGAAGAACTTCTGCCTCATCCATTTGCGCTTGCACTGTGCTGGTAAGACGCCAAGTCTGCATTCTCATTCGACCCGCCTCATTCAAAGCGGCTGCGCCACCACCCAATTGCCATGTGACCCACAGCGTCAAACCAATGGAGACCAGCGCAACAAAAAGGAGTGCCGCACCAATGCGAACCAGTTTGGTAGAAAGAGAAGCAATATTTCTCATGACGCTTCAACTTGAACTTTACTTGTACCTATCGATCGACCTTCACCTTGCTCTTCCACGGTCATGCCGTCTCGAATGTGGTAAATCCGCTTGAATGTTGGAATGATTTTTTCATCGTGCGTTACCACAATGATGGCGGTGTGAGATTGAAGGGCCATGTCATGGAGGATTCGCATGACAGCAAGCGCTCTTTCGCTGTCAAGGGGAGCTGTGGGCTCATCCGCCAATATAACGGGTGGCCGGTTGGCCAGTGCACGCGCAATAGAAACACGCTGTTGCTCTCCACCTGACAATTGAGAAGGATCTGCTTTAGCGCGGTGTGCAACATCCAATGATTTCAGAAGTGCCAAAGCTTGCAAGCGCGCCTGTGCATTGGGCACGCCCGCCAACATCGGTAAGAGTGCCACATTGTCTGTGACATCCAAAAAAGGAATCAAATAAGGCGCCTGGAATACAAAACCAATTCGATCTCGCCTTAAGGCACTTAGGTCAGTGCTTAACCATGCGTTGTCATAAATGACATCATTTCCCAAGGTCATGCGGCCAGAGCTGGGTTCAATGATGGCACCCAGACATTTGAGCAAAGTACTCTTACCCGAACCGGAGGGCCCAACCAGCCCGACCACTTCGCCTGGCGCTACGTACATGTTGACACTTTTCAAAGCTTCTACCGCGGTATCACCTTGACCGTAGACTTTGCGTAAATTTTCAATTCGAATACCGCCTGCGTGTTGAGCCATGGCTTGCCCTTTAACTGATGGCCTGCGCCGGATCAACGCTCAGGGCGACACGGATGGCCAAGGTGCTGGCCAAGGCGCAAATGAACATCGTGATACCGAATCCTAAAGCAGCATCTTGGCTCAATAGCAAAACAAACTTTGGAAATACAGGTGCCCATAGGGTGGCTGACACCTTCCCCACGACAAAACCAATGACACCAAGGCCGAGAGCTTGCTGAAGAATCATGCTCGCAATGGTGAGATTGCGAGTGCCGATTAATTTGAGGACTGCAATTTCTCGAATCTTCCCCAATGTCATGGTGTAGATGATGAACGCCACAATGGCAGCACTGACGATGGCCAGAATAACTAGAAACATGCCAATTTGTTTGGCAGAGGTAGCAATCAATTTTTTGACAAGAATTTCTTCCATATTGGCGCGCGTGTAAACCGTCAGGTGTTTCCACCTTGCAATGGGCTCCGCCACCTGTTCTGAACGCCAGCCAGGCAAGACACGCACCAAGACAGCATTCACGTTGTGACTGCTGGTTTGTAAATTTTGTACAGCCTCCAACAAACCCGGAACCGATGAGCGGTTGAAAATGGGATTGGCTGCAGTCCGAAGGCGTTCGTTCACGATGGCTTCGTTGTCCTTTAAAAATTGTGCTTCTTGCGCATCTTTTAAAGGAATAAAAACCATCGGATCACCTCCTGACGAAACCATTCGTTGAGTGATACCAACCACGTTGTACACATGACGCCGTATCTGAATTTGATCACCCAAGCGAAAGCCTGTCTTGATATCAACAACCGCTTCATAGTGACTTCGCGTAAGGTGTCGGCCGGCTATCAAATGAGCTGGTTGCCCTGGCAAATAAGGTGCTCCAGGCTCAATGCCAATGACCATTGCCCGTGTTTCATGTTCAATTCGATTGTCCAAAACATTGACCTGCATGGTGAAATAAGTGATGTTGCTTGCTTGAGCAACACCGGGCATTCCTTGTATGCTGCGCACCACATCATCCTTCAAACTAGACGATTCAGCATAAGGCCCTTGAGTGTTTTTTTGAACAACCCACAAGTCTGCACCGCTGTTGTTTAGTAGCGCCTGTGCGTCGTCTACCATGCCGCGAAAAACACCTGCCATGGTTAGAGTCACACCGATCAAAAGTCCCAGACCAACACCTGTCAAAATAAACTTGACCCAATTGTGTTGGATGTCTCGGGCCGCTAGGCTGATCATGATTGGGGCTTTGCAATCAAATCGGAAACCACTCGAAAACGCGTATTAGGTTGCAATGTTTTTTCACTGTACACAATCACCTCGTTACCGACTTGCAAGCCTTCAAGCGCTTGAACCCACCCATCAAGGCTGTAAGCACCCCATTTCACATCGGCGAACTCAATGTGATTTAGGTTGAGTTTCCAAACCCCTGTGCGCCCAAAATGTTGCTGCACACTGGCTTGCGGAATCAATAGTGAAGGCAGGCTTGGCGGCAAGCTCAATGTGACTTCGGCCATCTCACCCATCGACAAGCCTGCTGGCATATTGTCAAAGGAGACTTGTGCAATTCGCTCTTCGGTCACTGGGTCAGACTGCCATTCAACGCGTTGAACTTTGCCATCAAAATACTGGTGCGGATGTGAACGCAAAACAATTCGAGCCGACAAGCCGACAGCCAAACCTAAGGATCGGCCTTGATCGACCCGCATCTTGATCCACAAACTACTTGGCTTGGCCAAGCGCACAACTGCTTGCCCTGCAAGCACCGTACTGCCTGCTTCAGCATCCCTGCTGATCACCACAGCGTCAGCAGGTGCCACGAGTCGCATAGACTGCCGCAGCACAGATGCCGCGAGTTTGTCTGCTTGAATTCTGTGTATATCTTGATTTGCAGCGTTCAAATTAGCTTGGGCAATTTGGTAGGCAGTTGCTGCAGAGACTCTCTCTTGCTCACGACTTTCTAGCGCAGCCATGCTGATGAAATTTTGCCTTGCAAGCTCGTTTTGACGCAGCCAGTTGGCGCTCGCTACATCTAGGCGAGATTGAGCGTCCTCAAGTTGCGCCTTGGCAGAGTTTTGCAAGCTGATGGCTTTGGCCCAAGAAGCCTCTTGCGCTTTCAGGCGTTGATCAAGGTCCAAAGGTTCCATTTCAGCCAGCAACGATCCAGCTTTAACCTGCTGCCCCACTTGAACATGTACGCGCAACACGCGCCCAGCTGCTAGCGGGCCAAGCAACCAGCTTTGTTGTGCTTCAACTGTACCCACGCCAAAAATGGAGCGAACCAACACCTTATTTTCAACTTTCAAGGTGGTCACTTTGACAGGCGCGAGGGGACCCATTTGAAAGGCGGCAAAGACCAATACGGCTGTCATGATCAGTCCACCCATTACCAACAGAAGTCGGTTTGAGCTTAGTACAGGAAATTGCTTCATTTCATCCTTCAAAAGGCGTGGCTTTTGAATTCGAAATACGAAATTCGCAATCAACACAAGCCGCTTGGCATTGTGCTTCTTCGCTTCAGAATGAAATTGACTTAAATCAATATATGGGATGAATCAGACTGCAGAACTTGCCTCATAAGACAAGTCTGCGCAATTTACTCAAAGCCAAAGTAATCGTGATTACTAGCCAATGATCTCTTTGGCGTTAGCAAGTTTTACTTGGCAGCCTTGGGAGGTCGATGCAGCGCGCAAATCTTATTGCCAGATGGATCACGAAGATAGGCTAGGTTCAAATCACCAAATGGTCCTTCTCTTGTTCCTGGTGGGTCTTCGCATGTCGTTCCACCATTGGCAATACCCGCAGCATGAAATGCATGAACCTGCTCAACTGTCTCTGCTAGGAATCCAATCGTTCCACCATTGGCTGGCGTTGCAGCATGTCCATCAAGCGGTTTTGTGATGGAGAAAGAACCCTTTGAAGTGCGGTAGAAATAACGAGTGCCGTTGTTGAAGACTCCAGGCGGAATTCCCAAAGTACTTAAAACAGCGTCATAAAACTTTCTAGATGCTTCTAGGTCATTGGTGCCGACCATTACGTGACTGAACATAATTTTCCTTATTCTTGAGTTGTGAAGTCTTTGGGCGTGGTTACTGTGCGTCAATCAAGATGAAGGCAATCCGGGCTGGTTGCCCCGAGCGATTGGCCCAGGCGTGGTTGGTGCCGCGTTGGATCAACACATCGCCAGCGCGCAGCACTGTTTCTTCTTCATCCATGATGGCGACCAATTCACCTTGCAGCATTAGCGCATAGTCGACCGTTTGGGTTCTGTGCATGCCCGGGTGCTCACCGGGTTTGATCTCTCGGTGCGCGTCGCGGTACATATTGGAAAAAGTTGCTTCCATGGCCCGTTGCAGTTCTTGCGGATCTTTGGGTTCTGGCGGAATGTCAATGATGCGCAAGACCGTTCCTTGAGGCGGTGGTGACACACCAACATGCTCGCTAATGCTGTCGGGTGCTTTCATGGGCGAAGGACTTGCGCCCGTTCGCCAAAGGTTGGTCACCCTGTAACCAGGTCTTTCTTGTACGACCCGCACCGCTGGTGAGGGGCCATCTTCAAGAATGCGAGAACGGCCTTGGGCATCGTCGTGCGTGACAACACGACGAATTGGTTCAAGTTGAATAGTCATGTCAGGCCTTAAGCTTATTGACGAACACCACCAGCAGCACGAAAGGCTGCACCTTGTTTCTGAAACTCATCGTGCACACGCTTGTCCCATTGCACCATGGCTTGGTAGGCCAGAATTTGATTGCTCTTTTGTGCAGCCTCTTTCACCGCATCGGATTTAACAGCCAAGGCACATGCCGCATCTAGCTTGGCCAGCACCTGGGGAGGTGTGCCCTTGGGAGCGAATATGCCGGCAAAGGACAGTTGGGTGACATCGATGCCGAACTCCCTGAGTGTGGGCACATCGGGAAAGCCAGGGTGTCTGCGCTCTGAAGCAACGGCCAGTAATCGCACAGTACCGGCTTTCACTTGCGCTGCCGCCGAAGCAGCAATGCTGGTGGCAAAGTCCAGTCGCCCAGCCAAAAGCTCCTGAATGGACGCGGCATCCCCTTTGAAGGGGATGTGCACCATGTCAAGCTTTTGGTTTCGCGCTAGGTCATCGACAGCCAAAAACGGTGCTGAGTTAGGGCCAGGCGAGCCATATGACAATGATTTATTTTTGGCCGCAGCAATCAAATCGGGCAGCGATTTGAATGGGCTATCCGAACGCACTGATAAGCCCAAAATATTTTCGGTAATGCCGCACACCGGTTGAATCGTGTCAGGGGAGAGCTTTAAGTCTTTGAGGTGGTGCGGCTGAATGGTTACCGGGGTCATGGGCGTGAAGGCAAGGGTCAAGCCATCAGCAGGCGCTTGCATTAACGCTGTCATGCCAATCACGCCTGAGCCGCCATCGCGCGAGACCACCACCACACTTTGTCCCATTTGCTTGTACAACTGTTCGGCCACGGCTCGAGCCATGATGTCGGTGGAACTGCCTGCAGCCCAAGGGTTGATTAGTGTGATTGGGCGCGCAGGGTAAGTGTCTTGTGCACTTGCGTGCAAGGGGCTTGAGGCCAGCGCCAACCAAACAAGGCCCTGCATCAACATGATTAACTTTTTCATACGTGATGTTCCTTTGAGAAGCGTTCTAAAGTAGTGGGAAAGCAAGTGTGGGAGAAATTTCAAATTACTACAAATCAAAAGTATTTAGCCCCGCTTTTCCAATAATCCACCATCGACTGGCAAAAGGACACCGGAAATATACCTAGCTTCGTCAGAAGCTAAAAACAAAGCAGCATTGGCAACATCCCAAGCCGAACCCATAAAACCCATTGGAACTAAAGCATTGCGCTCAGCACGAATAGTTTCAGCAGGAACACCTCTTTCCTGTGCGCGTCGGTTGATAGCCATGGGCGTATCAATAAGGCCAGGAAGTACCGCATTTGCTCGTATTCCGAACTTGGCATTTTCAGAGGCAATGTGTTGGGTTAATGCATTGACACCCGCCTTTGAAGTTTTATAAGTCACAGTAGGACGTGCAGCCAGTGATGCGGTTGAAGACACATTGATGATGCAACCCGATTTTTGCGAAATCATTTGGGGAATGACGTGCTTGCAAGTCATCATCATTCCTCGCAAATTCAAACCCATCAATTTGTCCCACGTGTCAACATCAATGTCAGAAGTTTTGGTATCTCCTTTTGACATACCCACATTGTTGTGAAGAATATCGACTCTGCCATAACGCTCAACACAAACCTTAATGATATTTTGACAGGCTTCCTCTGTCGTTATGTCAGCCACCAAACCAGAAGCTGTGTCACCGTATTGGTTAACAGCACGCAGGGTATCCTGCAACCATTCAGGCTGAATGTCTACCAATAACAATGTCGCTCCCTCTTGCGCAAACCTCTCAGCAGTAGCTCGTCCATTACCCACTGACTCACCTGGCTGCTGACCCGCTCCAACAATGATGGCAACTTTGTTTTCTAGCCGTAACTTCTTCATACATGTAGCCTCAATCAGATTGAATTTTTTGACTTGCAACGACTGAGCGCCAACGATCAACTTCTGACTTTAAAAACATGGTCATTTCTGCTGGCGTATTGACCGAAACTGTAAGGCCATCATTGATCAACATTTCTTTGTACTTAGGTTGATTTGCGGCCTTTGAGAGCGCTAAATTCAATCGCTCTACGATGGCAGGTGGCGTACCCTTAGGCGCAAACAAGCCGTACCAAACTTCTGCTGCATAACCAGGAATAGTTTCTGAAATGGTGGGCAAACCAGGATAAGAATTAACACGGTATGAAGATGTCAATGCAATCGCTCGCATTTGACCATTTTTGAGGAACTTACCAACACCCCCCACCGTCGCGAATACCATGTCAACGTGTCCGCCTAGAAGGTCGGTATATGCGGGACCGCCTCCTTTGTAAGGAATATGCTGAATGTCGATCTTGGCCATCATCTTGAAGAGTTCTGCAGCCAAGTGCACTGCCGACCCGTTACCAGAAGATGCATAGCTCAAAAGATTTTTTCGCTCTTTGGCCGTCTTGATCAAATCAGCCAGCGACTTGATAGGGCTGTCTGCTCGCACTGCAATGACATTCGGGCCATTGCATATGCGTCCAATCGGAACAAAGTCACTCAAAGTGTCGTAGGGCAAATTCGCTACCAATGAAGCATTGATGGCCAAGGCACCGGTTGTCATCAAAAGGGTATGCCCGTCATTTCCAGCCTTGGCAACAAAATCGGAGCCAATCACAGTGCCAGCACCTGGTTTATTGTCAATGATCATGGCTTGGCCTAGGTCTTCAGCCATTGCTTGAATCAGTGATCTGCCAATCACTTCGGTTCCGCCACCAGAGGGAAACGGCACAACGACACGGACAACTTTAGAGGGGTATGTCGCTGCCGTCGCAACTTGATTGAAAGTGCTCAGCAAGCCCAAACCCAATATGCAATGCGAGCCAAATTGCCTTCGAGATTGATCAAAATATTTCATGTGGAACTCCTTATTTGGAAAATCTATATAGCTTTTCAGGATTGTGAACAAGCAATGCGTCAATAGCTTCGGCACTTGGGGCAATTGTCTTCAAAGCATCAATCAAGATACCATCATTTGGCACATGGGTGTGATTAGGATGCGGCCAGTCCAAACCCCACACACACTGACTTGGAAATCGCTTGACCAATTCTGTTGCAAGCTCAATCCCCATTGAATAGCCATTTTCAGGGCCAGCCACTGAATCAATTCTGTCAATGCCACTGACCTTGACATGGAAATGAGGCGAGTCCAACAACTTCATAAGCGCTTGGAAGTCCTGATGGTGAAGACCCTTGGCAGCGTCTACACGACCCATATGGTCAATCACAACGGGCACCGAACTTTTGAGCAGCTGCTGGCCCACTGTATGAACCAATTCACTTTCAAAATGAACCTGAAGGTGCATGCCAACCTCAGCCAAACGATGGGTTAACTTCAAAACATCATCGACTTGATGACCGCCAGAAATATGCCGCATAAAATGAAAGCGTACTGCGCGGAATCCTTTGCCAGCAAGTCTTGAAAGTTCATTGTCTGAAACATCAACTTCAGTTAAAGCAACACCAAGATAGTGGCCACCACCCGCATCAATTGCATCTTCGACAACAGAATTGTCTGTGCCATGCGTAATGGATTGAACAATGACGCATCGCTCAATGCCCATTTTTTGATGAAGCTCAAATAATTTTTCTTTTGGCGCTTCAGCAGGAGTATTTTTGCGATTTGGAGAATACGGAAATCTATTTCTGGGGCCAAACACATGAACATGACTGTCGCAAGATTTAGCTGGCAACTTCCAATGCGGCAGACTAGGCGAATCTAAATAAGTTTGAACAACTTCTTCTAAGTTGGAGCTATTGTTTGTCATGAAATACCAAGGTCCCGGATAAATAGTGTCCTAACCGTGTTCAAAAACATGGGGCGAATTCTGGAGCTCCAGTCTGTATTGCGAACCGCCAGCCATTCCTTTTGTTCCATGACTTGAGGGGAAGCGAGTTCATAGCAAGCAATGTATTTTGGTGCACCGCTTTGGCGAACATACCTTTTTGCAGAGATGGTTCCAGGAACACTTGCAAGTCCTGGTAGGTGCTCATTGTTGTACCAATCATTGAAGTCAGCTTCCGCATTTGCGGGTATGTCGGTTTCGACAATGTAATGAAAATCGCCTGATTGAGTGAAATTAACACCCTTTAGTTCATTGATTAATTGGAGCTCTACAGCATTATTATGCTGAGGCTGAGCGCCAGACAAGTATGCACGGCGCGTTGTGCCATCCATTGATTTCCACCAATTTACACCTTGAATTTCGTTAGGTTTAAAAAAATCCAATGGCTCATTGGCAGGTATCGATAAAAGGAAGATGGGCTGCACGGATCACCTCTCAGTGCGAAATATTAAGAGCAACTAAAAACCTTGAGACCATGTTGTACGCCGCTACAGTTGCAACCAACTCAACAACATGGCTCGCCTCATACTTGGCCGTAATTTCTGACATCAGGAGATCAGGAACTTGGACATCGCGGGTCATATGGTCAGCCAGCTTAAGTACCAGTTGTTCTTCATCATTGAACACATCTGAAAGATGCATATTTTTGGTTGCATCAATTTGCGCTTGTGAAACTCCTGCTTTCAATGCGTGTGGAATATGCGCTTCGAATTCAAAACTAGCCTTATTTAGAACAGCAACTCGAAGAATCATTAACTCACGAAGATTAGCAGG
>CANNNB010000033.1 GCA_947505995.1 Comamonadaceae bacterium | reverse complement strand
TGAAGTTCTGCCAGTTGAACTTGAGAAATGCCCGCTAAGCGCTTTAAGGTGGGTGATCGGGCAATGCTCAGAGACTCCCATTGCAATAAATCAATGTTTGCCATTTCACTTGCAAGGCTTGAGAAAGTCTTGACTGACCTAATCTCGTTCTGCGAATTAAATTGGAGAAATATCGCTTGGGCTTCGGGTATCCACTGCTTCAAGTGAATCCAAGCTTGGGCTTCTTGTTGCTGAGCGTTACTGACTTCCTGTACCACTTGTTGCAAACGAAGTCTAGAAAATTGAACTTCACTGAGGGAGGACATGCCTTGCTCTGCGCGTCGTTCAATTTTGCTTAGGAGTTGCGATTGAGTGTCTTTGCTTTTGTGCAACGCTCCTTGATATTTTTGAGCAATGACCACGTCGCCCCAAGCTTGCAATGTTTTCAAAGCTAAGGCTTGTTGAATTTCTGCCCAACGTGCAATTTCAATGTCCTGATTGGCCAATGCCTTGTTGGATTGCGCTGTGAGTCGGCCTCCGGTCCAGAGTGATTGTTGTAGTCTGAAGGTCAGAACTTGTTCTGATCCTGCATAAGCGGGGTCTGGAAATTGGGTTTGCACGCGCTCCACCGACACGGAGGGCGTAGGCCAATAAGCTTGCTGCGCAATCAGAACGTCTAAGCCGGCTGCTTGCATAGCCTGCAATTGACTCTTGATTTGAGGATGTTCTAGGACAACTTTCTGAAGTAAAAGTTGCAGGAATGCTGAAGAGTGGAAAAAAGCTTGCGGAGGTTCCGCCAAGCCAGAATCAGGATCTTTTGCGTTGGAGTAAAGCGGTAGCGCGCATATCAACGTAACAATAGTTAGCAGTAAAAACCTAAATATTCTTTTGTATTTGTAATGAAAATTGATCAGTAAATTCGTAAGTTGTTACTTTACTATAACATTTTTAATTTTTGAGTTGTCAAAAAGTGAATGCGCTAGTTAGGTCAAATACATCATTGTTGTAATCCGCATGAAGTTTGAGCCGAGTTATGATGAAACAACATTCAACAAATAGGCCTAAGCGAATACCCAAACAATGAGATATTTGGTATTCATTGTGCTGGTAGCCTGTTTTGGCGGCACTTTTGTCGCCCGATTGTCGTTGTAGGGTAATTTCAACAACATACTTGCAGTTGAAGTGAAGAGAAATTCGAATGAAAAAAACACCATTTTCTGATCTCACCCCTTTGGGTTTTGTGTTGGTTGCCGGCAGTTTTTTGGCAAGCTCAACGGCTGTGGCACAGCCCAACGAAGTCAACGTCATTTGTTCTGCACAAGCTGCATGGTGCAGCATGATTGCGGTTACTTTTGAAAAGAGCCAAGGTGTTAAGGTCAACATGACTTTGAAAGGCTCTGGCGAAGCCATTGCACAAATCTTGGCTGAAAAGGCCAATCCCAAAACCGATGTGTGGTTTGGCGGCACCGGCGACCCTCATTTGCAAGCCGCTGAACAAAATCTCAGCCTTGAATACAAATCGCCCACACTGCCCAAACTTCACGATTGGGCGCAACAGCAAGCCAAACAAGCAGGTTACAAAACGGTTGGTATTTATTCTGGCCCCTTGGGTTTTGGCTACAACACCGAGTTGTTGGCCAAGAAAAAACTGGCCATTCCTAAAACTTGGAACGATTTGCTCAAGCCAGAATACAAAGGCGAAATTCAATCGGCCAACCCAGCTTCCAGCGGCACGGCCTACACCATGATTGCCACGCTGGTGCAGTTAATGGGCGAGGACCAAGCCTTCGACTATTTGAAAAAACTACACAAAAATATCAGCACCTACACCCGCTCTGGCACCGGTCCCATCAAAGCCGTGGCTCGGGGTGAAACCACGGTGTCCATCAGCTTTGTTCATGATGGTCCTGGCGAAAAGGCACAAGGTTTTCCCATCGACACCATCACGCCAGCCGATGGCACAGGCGCTGAAATTGGTTCTATGTCGATTGTCAAAGGCGCGCGTAATTTGGCCGCTGCCAAACAGTTTTACGAATGGGCGCTCACACCCTCTGCGCAAGCTTTAGGTGCCGCCACCTTGCAGTTCCAATTGCCATCGCACAAAGAAACCAAAGTTGACCCTCGAGTTCCTGATTTCAAAAAAATCAAACTCATCAATTACGACTATGCCAAATACGGTCAAACTTCAGAGCGCAGGCGTTTGATTCAGCGTTGGGAGCGTGAAGTTAACAGCCTGGCCCAATAATGAGTTCAGTGCTTCGCACACAGCGAGCCTTGAACTTGTGGGCTCTTTTGGGTCTGCTAAGTTTTGGCTTTCTGCCCTGGTACTTTCTTCAGCAAGGCTCTCTTTTGGCAGCGCTGCCCAAAGTATGGGCAGGGCCTGAAACTGCCAGCGCCTTGGCTCAAGTTTTACAGCACGACAGACCCTGGTTGTGGTTTGGATGTGCAGGGCTGCTCATCTGTTTGATGGGTCTCATGGCACCTGTTGCCGCAAAACCCAAACGCCAAGGCCTCTTTCTAGTGGCAGGGGCAATGTTCGGACTCCTAGGACTGGCCCTGAGTGGTTTTGCCATTGGTGCCACAGGGTGGTCTTTTGGAATTTTGGAAAGTTGGCTTGGTGCTTTGCCACAAGGGCAGTTCGGCATGGGTTGGGGTGCCGCTGGCGTCTTTTTGTCTCTCACCATTCTGTTTGGCGCTGGCCTAGCGCGCTTAGGGTATTGCCGCGGCGATGTTTTCATTGCCAGTGCTGTCGTGTCGTGTGTTTTGTTGCTGGCCTTGTTTGTGGTCTATCCCGTTTGCCGATCCTTGGTCTCAGGTTTTTACACCGAAGCAGGAGAACTGAGTGTGGCGGCTGTTTGGGATCGCATTGGCACACCTCGCATTTGGAGCCTGGGGTGTTTTAATGGCGAAAGGCACTGCGGCGTTGCTTGGAATACTTTAGGTTTGGCCTTGGCAACCGCCACCGGTACAACGGTCTTAGGCACACTTATCGCCCTCTGGGCTGAGCGCAGCGGAACCCAGTTGGTCAAGCCACTCAACGCCTTGGCACTGATGCCCATCATCACGCCACCTTTTGTTGTGGGCTTGGGTTTGATTCTCTTGTTTGGCCGAGCTGGGTTGGTCAATCAAGCATTGGAGTGGGCATTTGAGATTCCCCCTACACGTTGGTTCTACGGTGCATTTGGCATTTGGTTGGCTCAAATGTTTGCTTTCACACCCATCGCATTCATGATCATGCGCGGTGTGGTGCAGGGTGTTAGTCCATCATTGGAAGAGGCCTCTCAAACATTGCGTGCAACACGCATGCAAACTTTTTGGCGCATTACCTTGCCTTTGCTTAAACCAGGCTTGGCCAATGCTTTCTTGGTGGGCTTCATAGAAAGCATGGCAGACTTTGGCAACCCGATTATTTTGGGCGGTCAGTTTTCAGTCTTGTCCACCGAAATTTTCTTCGCCATCGTCGGCGCAGCCATTGACCCAGGCATGGCTGCAGCCTTGTCTTTGGTACTCACTGTTTTTGCATTGGCTGTTTTTGTGTTGCAGCGTCAAGTCTTAAGTGGTGCGCAGTTCACCACTGTGTCTGGCAAAGGCGATGCAGGTGTTCCACTGCACTTACCGCCTGCGGTATTGAATGTTTGCAGAGCTGTGGCGGGCCCATGGCTGACATTTACCTTGGTGGTTTATGTGTTTGCCTTTGCGGGCGGCTTTGTTCAAACTTGGGGGCGCGATTACACCTTCACCTTGAATCATTTCAAGACGGCCTTTGATGTGCAATGGGGCGAGTTTGGCTGGGTGTGGGCGGGCACAGCCTGGAACTCCCTTTTCAATACCTTGAGTTTGTCTGCCATGGCGGCGCCTGTTTGTGCAGGCCTTGGTTTGCTCATGGCATGGCTCTTGGCCCGCACTGAGTTCAAAGGCAAAAACGCATTTGAGTTTGCAGCCCTGCTTACATTTGCCATTCCAGGAACTGTGTTGGGCGTGAGTTACATTTTGGCTTTCAATGTGCCACCTTTCGAACTCACTGGCACCGGCTTGGTCATTGTGCTGTGTTTTATTTTTCGCAACTTGCCAGTGGGTGTTCGAGCTGGCACGGCAGCTTTCAAACAACTTGATCGTTCACTGGATGAGGCCTCGGTCATGCTTCGCGCCAGCACGCTCACCACCATTCGCGAAATTATGTTGCCATTGTTAAAACCAGCTTTGGTTGCGGCTTTGATTTACAGTTTTGTGCGTTCAATGACCACGGTATCTGCCGTCATTTTCTTGGTTACGGCCAAATACGAATTGGCCACCACCTACATTATTGGTCGTGTAGGCAACGGCGATTACGGGGTGGCGCTGGCCTATTGCACGGTCTTAATGGCGATCATGGGATTTATCACAACGGTCATCCAGCGTTGGGTGGGAAGCCGCGAATTAGGCCGAAGAGAAATGAAAGTATGAACATGAATCCTGGTTCTCAATCAACTGTGGCGGGCATTGAGTTTCGCCAAGTTTCTAAGCGCTACGGTGAAGGCGATGCACCACTGGTGGTCAAGGGCATCGATTTTGTGGTGCCCAAAGGCACACTCACTACCCTGTTAGGCCCCTCGGGCTGTGGCAAAACCACTACCCTGCGCATGATCGCTGGCTTAGAGACGGTCAGTTGGGGGCAAATTTTCATTGATGGTCAAGAAGTAAGCAATTTAGGACCCGCAGAACGAAATGTCAGCATGGTCTTTCAAAGCTACGCCTTGTTTCCACACATGTCCGTCATTGACAACGTTCGCTACGGATTGAAGGTCAGCAGGGTGGCCATGTCTGAGGCCACCGACCGTGCGCATATTGCGCTTGAAAATGTGGGACTGAAGGGTTTTGACAGGCGGCTTCCTAGTGAATTATCGGGCGGACAACAGCAACGTGTGGCCGTTGCGCGTGCATTGGTGCTCGAGCCATCGGTCTTGTTATTTGATGAACCGCTTTCGAATTTAGATGCGCGACTGCGCCGCTCTATGCGCGACGAAATTCGAAGCTTGCAACTACGCTTAGGCTTGACTGTGGCTTATGTGACCCACGATCAAAGTGAAGCCTTGGCTGTCAGTGATCAAATTATTGTGATGAATGCAGGCACCGTAGCGCAGGCAGGGACACCCGAAGACTTGTACGAACGCCCCGTATCAGAATTTGTCGCTGGCTTCATGGGGGAGGCCATGTTGTTTGATGGCGTGGCAGATGCACAAGGTCTGGTGACAGTGGGGCCGCTCAGTTTTAAAGCGAGACAACAAGTCAAGGCAGGTGCGATTACAGCGGCCATACGCCCAGAGGCTTGGGCCATCGTGCCTGCAGATAACGCTAACTTAAGGGGGGTGCTCCACAAAAAAGCATATCTTGGCAGCACACTCGAATTGACATTTGAAACCGTATTGGGATCATTGTTTGTCGTGACGTCTGATCTCTCGCAAGATTGCAAAATTGGCACTTCAATGGGCTTGTCTCTATCCGGACGTGGCGTGTCTGTTGTGTCGCGCAATTAATTTTTGAAATTTTCAATCCAAACAGCGATTGGGCGCAATTCGATTTGGGCTTGATTGAACCTGCTGAACTTGCCGCCCAAAAAAATACTGTTTTCATCGACGATGTGCAGCACAACACAGACGCTGCAAATGCACATGGGTGGACGGGAGTGCGCTTTGATGAACCCGCGCAAGTCAGGCGCGACTTGGTATCACTTGGCCTTTTGAATTCGACCGTCTAGTCTTTCGCCCCTAAGCCAATTGCCAACTCTCGAGTTTGAGCAAGTGCCGCAGCGCTAACTTGTGAGGCTTGGCTTGAAGTTGGCCAGCCTTGCATGTGTTGTTGACTGATGGCTGCCAGTGCATCAATCCACATGGGCTCGTCGTTCATGCAGTGAATGTAGTTGAAAGTTTTGCCACCAGCATGCAAGAAAGCTTCACGTCCTTCCATGCTAATTTCTTCCAGTGTCTCAAGGCAGTCGCCCGTAAATCCAGGGCAAACCACATCGACACTTTGAGTGCCAGCCTGAGCCATCTCTATGAGCGTGGGCTCGGTGTAGGGCTCTAACCATTTGGCTTTGCCAAATCGAGATTGAAATGTCACTTTGTATTGCTCTTTTGACAGGCCTAATCTCTCGGCCAAGAGTCGGCCTGTTTTGTAGCACTCGCAGTGGTAGGGATCGCCCAACTGCAATGTGCGTTCTGGCACGCCATGAAAGCTCATGACAAGTTGCTCAGCTTGGCCGTGATGTGCCCAGTGTTTTTCAATGCCAACCGCCAAAGCTTGAATGTAGCCATCGTGGTCATGGTAATGGTTGACAAAACGAAACTCTGGCAAGTTTCGAGTTTTTAAGCCCCATCGGTAGACGGCGTCGAATACGGGTGCAGTGGTTGTGGCGCTGTACTGAGGGTAGGCGGTCATGATCAAAATGCGTGTCACACCTTCATCCTTGAACGCAGTCAATTGAGATTCGATGCTGGGTTGACCGTAGGTCATGGCGTACTTGACTGCCACTTCCTGGCCTTGTGATTTCAATTTTTCTGCCAAACCTAATGCTTGCTTTTCGGTCCATACCCTCAATGGCGAGCCTTCTGCAGTCCAAATGCTGGCGTATTTGGCGGCTGATTTTGCAGGTCGAATTCTCAAAATAATGCCATGCAAAATGAGCCACCAAATGACTTTGGGAATTTCGACTACGCGCGAATCACCCAGAAACTGGGCTAAATATTGGCGCAGTGCGGGGGCCGTGGGCTCTTTGGGGGTGCCAAGGTTGCAATACAGGACGGCTGTCTTTGCAGCTTGCCCATGTAGGTAAGGGGGTTCTTTTTGAAATGCCATGCGTTATTCTCTCCCACCATGATCGATTTTTTAAAAATTAAAGCCATCTCCCTTGATTTAGATGACACTTTGTGGCCGGTTTGGCCGACGATTGCCCGTGCCGAGGAGACATTGGCCCTTTGGCTGGCTGAAAAAGCCCCTAAAACTGTACCCCTGTGCGCTATTGCGGGTTATCAGCGTCAGATTCGCGAAGCCATGCCGGCTTTAAGGCCTGACTTGGGCAATGATTTGTCAGCATTAAGGCGTGAAGCTATTCGGGTGCTGCTCGAAAGAGCGGGTGAGGATCCGGGTTTAGCCGAGCCAGCTTTCGAGGTCTTTTTTGAGGCCCGACAAAAAGTCATTTTTTTTGAAGATGCGCTTTCGTCCTTGGACTTTCTCAAGTCCAAATACCCCATGGTGGCGCTTTCCAATGGCAATGCCGACATTCAGAAGGTGGGCTTGAAAGACTATTTCGTGGCGGCTTTCAATCCTATCAACCTAGGTGTTGGAAAGCCCGATCCCAAAATGTTCTATGCCGGTGCCCAAGCTTTGGGTGTATTGCCCGATGAAATTTTGCACATTGGGGATGATCCTCATTTGGATGTGTTGGCGGCGCAGCGTGCAGGCTTACAAGCGGTTTGGCTTAACCGCGAAGAAAAACAGTGGACCCATGAAGTTCATCCAGCCCCTTTCACGGTCACCAGTCTGAAAGTACTTTGTGACTTGTGGCCTCAGTAAGATGGGCCACATTCCAGTTCGAGTTCAAAATCAAGGCACTGCTTGAATGCCTGAAATGACGGCGCCTTCCAATGTTGCAGGGTAGGGTCCTTCGACATAGTCACCACACACCGTAATACCTTGGCAAGGTGATGCGCTAGGCCTATTCAAGTTGGGTGTGCAGGCAAAAGTCGCTCTTTTCTCAACCACGGTTTGAATTACTTTGAAGGCTTCGATGGACCAAGCGTCTTGGCCAAGTTGGTTCAAAAGAGCCCTTAACTGCCCCATGACTTGCCGTGACACTTCCTCTTTGCTTAGCTTGTTGGCACTGACCACGAAGGCCAGTAAACCCGGTGTATTGGCTTGGGTGTAAATTTGACCGCGGTCAAATGCGAATTGAGCCGGTGAAGTCTCGGCAGTTCTAAGAGCCAACATCGGCTGTGGCAATTTGAAACCTAAGGGGCCTTGCACATACACCGTGGCAATGGTTTCATGCTTCAATTGATGGGCTGTGGTTGACCAAGCAGCGTTGAAGGTTTCAAGCAAATGCGCTGCGTCCCATGCTGGTGTTGCAATTACGAGATGGTCAAATTTGTCATTCCCCAGTTGCCAACGCTTGCGTTCATTGGGGTTGTTGCTTAAATCAACAATGCTGTCGATTCGTTGGCCAAGTTGGCAAGACGCGCCATTTTTTTCAAGCCACCTGACGGCCGCATGCGGAAAGATTTCTCCCAAGTCTAGTCTGGGAAGTAATAGATCTGAGCTTCCAGCAGCTCCAAATAGCGCATCTTTCATGATGCGCAAAAAAACCTTGCCACTGGCTTCGTGCGCAGGTGTATTGAGCGCAGAGACGCACAAGGGTTCCATCAAATCTTGCCAAACAGTGGGCGTCATATTCTGGCAAAGATCGGCCACCGTAAGATGCTCTGCGCATTCAAAGTTCATTCGCTGCCATTGCCAGGCGGTTTTAATGAGCTGCCACTTGTCAACAATGCGCCAACAAGAATTAAGGGCTATGCCCTGCAACAAATTGAATGGAAACAACTTTTGGGGAAGCGAAAGTCCTGAGCCGTCGGCATACCTTAAATCGAGGGGTTTTCGCCAAAACGCATTCTCTAAAGGGATGCCCACAAGATGCATCATGGATAAGGTGTTTTGATAAGCACCAATCAGGATGTGTTGCCCATTGTCCAAGGCAGGGTAATTTTCAGAATTTGTTTGAATTGATCGTGCGCGGCCGCCCCAAAATTTACTGGCTTCTAGCAAAGTAACTTTTTGCCCCTTTTGCGTGGCAGTAATGGCTGCAGCCAAGCCTGCCCAGCCGGCACCCACTATGGCAATTTTGAAAGGCTGATTCAAAGTCTTCCAAGCGCTTGCACTTTCCATGCAAGCCACAACTTACGCAGGGGTGTGAGTGCAATGCGTTGGTGCAAGACTTGAAAATTGTCTGCCTCGATTTCACGCAAAAGGGTTCGGTAAATACTGGCCATCATGAGGCCTGGTTTTTGAGCTTGCCTGTCTGCCGATGGCAGCATTGCAAAGGCTTCCTCGTACAAGCGATGAGCGCGTGCGGCCTGAAATTTCATCAAAGCTGTAAAGCGATCGGAGTATTGTCTCTGCATCAAATCTTGTGCTTTGACATCAAATTGTTTCAGCTCGTCGATGGGCAAGTAGATGCGTCCGCGCATGGCATCCTCACCCACGTCGCGCAATATGTTGGTGAGCTGAAAGGCCAATCCAAGGGTGTGCGCATACTGGGTTGTGGCTGCGTCGGTTTGGCCAAAAATTTTGGCGGCCACTTCACCCACCACTCCCGCCACTAGATGGCAATACCGTTGCAAACCTGGGTAGTCCAAGTAACGAGTTTGGGTCAGGTCCATTTGGCAGCCGTCAATGACCGACAGCAAATGATGCGCTTCAATGCCGTAATCTTTGACATGTGGCATGAGGGCTAGCATGACGGGGTGAGTGGGGTGGCCGTCAAAAGATTGAACGACTTCTTTCTGCCACCAAGCCAAGGTACTTTGAGCCACACTGGGATCTGAAATTTCATCGACAACGTCATCAACTTCTCGGCAAAATGCATAAAAAGAAGTGATGGCGGCACGTCTGTTTGCCGGTAGAAAAAGGAATGCGTAATAAAAGCTACTGCCAGAACTGGCCGCTTTTTGTTGGACGTACTCTTGAGGTGTCATGGTTGTTGATTCTCCCACTGTCTTGGGCGCATCCAAATGGCACGCCACAACATCAGGGGAAAGTCCCAAGCTCGCAGGCGAGGCCGCTTTGCCAATACTTGCGGCCCGAGAGCTTTGACTTTTTCTAAAATTCGCAAACCGCCTTGAACCACCAATCTCAATTCCCAGCCTGCACGGCCAGGCACTTGATGTACCAGGGGCGCACCCTGCATCATTAACTGATATGAGTGTTCACAAAGTTCTTTGATCAAAAGTGGCGTCTCTTTGTGTACTTGGTCTTGAGGTAAATAATACCTGCCTCGCGGAATGTCTTCACTCAAGTCCTGCCAAAAATTGATCAACTGAAGTGCACTGCAAATGGCATCACTCCTGATGAGGGCTTGTGCATCGTTCACGCCATAAAGATGCAACAACAGCCGACCCACGGGATTGGCGGAAAGCTGGCAGTAGCCCAGTAAAGCTTGCATGTTGGTGTAAGTCGTGCCTTGTGCTGTGGCCTTGATATCGTGCTCAAAGGCTTTTAACAAATCATCTAACAACTCAACGGGCAATATGAACTGCGCAATCACGTGATGCAATGGTAAAAAGATATCGGCTTGAATGGCTGGTGCTTCATTTTTTTCTTTTAATTCATGCCGAAACGCCATCAATAAACTCAATCGCTCATCCGTGCTTAGATCACCTTCATCTGCAATGTCATCGGCCGCACGTGCGAAGGCGTAAATGGCAGCGATGGCTGGACGAAGATGAGGAGGACACAACAAAGAAGCCACCGGAAAATTTTCAGGGTGGGTGATGGGAAGGACTTGAACTTCCTGAGTGCTTGCTTGATTTGTCAGCATGAGTTCGTGTATTTTCGCTTGACAAGTATCATGGATTACCCTAGATTACTAACCAGTCAGTCATTAATTTGGATCCTCTAATGCCACAGCATGCCTTGCGCCTTACTTCTTTGTCTTTTTTGTCCGTTGCTCTGATTTTGGGCTTGGCGGCTTGTTCACCTAAGAAAGATACGCCAGAACCCATCCGTTCTGTGAAATTGTTGACCGTGGGTTCATCTGAATTGAACGTACAGGGTGAGTACGCAGCCGAGGTGCGCGCTCGAACAGAAAGTCGATTGGGTTTTCGGGTGGGTGGCAAGATTTTGGTGCGTCAAGCTGAGGCCGGTCAACGCGTTCAAGCCGGACAGGTTTTGGCTGAGGTGGATGTTCAAGACTATGCGCTGGCGGCACAGGCTGCTCAAGCCCAGGTCATTGGCGCACGAGCGCAGCGTGATTTAGCCGCTTCAGACTACAAACGTTACGAAGGGTTGCTGGCTCAAAATTTCATCAGTGCTGCTGAATTGGAAAGGCGTTCAGCCAGCCTGAAGGCCGCACAATCTTTGTTGGATCAAGCCCAGTCTCTGGCCCAATCACAAGCCAACCAAGCTGGTTATGCCAAATTGCTAGCCACCTCCTCTGGTGTTGTCACAGGTATAGAAGCTGAGCCAGGGCAAGTGGTGTCAGCCGGTCAACCCGTGGTTCGTTTTGCCCATGATGGACCTCGTGATGCCGTGTTTGCGGTGCCTGAGCAAGTGGTGAGTCGACTCAAATTGGGCCAAAAAATGTCGGTCGCAGTGGGCAATACAACGCAAACCTTCCAAGGTCGCGTGCGAGAAATCGGTGCCAGTGCCGATCCTGCCACCCGAACCTTCACAGTTAAATTGGCATTGGAAAAAGCAGAGTCATTGCCATTGGGTATCACTCTGAATGTGCAAGCCCCCCAATTGGCAGGAAGTCAACCGGATGTGATCAAACTGCCTACCAGCGCCTTGCGCCAAGAGGCCAATCAGACGACTGTCTGGGTTTTCGACCCGCAGACCTCCACGGTGCTTTCTCAAGTGGTTCAGGTTGCCACTGCGGACGGCAATGACGTGGTCATTGCCTCAGGATTGAAGCCTGGCCAACAGGTTGTGAGTGCAGGCGTCCATGTGTTGTCGCCAGGTCAAAAAGTGACGGTTTACAACGCCGCCATGCTGTCAACACCTGTGGCAAAGTAAATCATGCGCAAGGAACCAAAATCAGGTTTTAACCTGTCCAAGTGGGCGCTTGATCATCCTGCTCTCACTCGTTATTTGATGTTGGTATTGATGCTTTTGGGCGTCTTTGCTTTTTTCAATTTAGGTCAAGACGAAGACCCGCCCTTCACGTTTCGCGTGATGGTGGTCAGAGCCTATTGGCCAGGTGCTACCGCCCAACAAATGGCAGAGCAGGTGACCGACAAACTGGAGCGAACGCTTCAGGAAGTGCCCTTCGCAGACAAGATTCGCAGTTACTCCAAACCTGGCGAATCGCAGATCATTTTTCAAGTCAAAGACTATTCCAAGCCTGCAGAGGTGGCCAACATTTGGTACACAGTGCGCAAGAAAATTGGGGATATGCGTGGCACCTTGCCAGCCGGTGTAGTGGGCCCTTTCTTTGTAGATGATTTTGGTGATGTGTATGGCGTCATTTATGCCCTACAAGCGGATGGCTTTACACCTGCAGAAGTGAAGAAGTTTGCTGACGATGTCAGGCAACAAATCTTACGCGTTCAAGACGTTGCCAAGGTGGAAATTTTCGGTGCGCAAGATGAAAAAGTTTTCATTGAAATTTCTCAAAAGAAATTAGCCTCTATGGGCATTGACATGGGAGCCGTCATTGCGCAGTTGGGGCAGCAAAATTCGGTTGAATCAGCGGGCACCTTGAATCTTCCCAATGATGCGGTTCAACTTCGTGTCAATGGGCAATTCAATGACTTAGATGCGCTAAGGCAAATGCCAATTCGTGGCATATCCGGGCAACAAATCAAATTGGGTGACTTGGGAGTCATCAAGCGAGATTACATCGATCCGCCGCAGGTCAAAGTTCGTCACAACGGTGAACAAGTCATTGGTTTGGGTGTGTCCATGGCCAAGGGTGGTGACATCATTGAATTGGGCAAAGCACTTAAAGTCAGTATCTCGAGCATTGAAAAGTCATTGCCAGTTGGCGTGAAATTGGTGCAGGTGCAAGATCAACCACAAGCCGTATCAACATCGGTGAATGAGTTTTTGAAAACATTGGTGGAGGCCGTGGCCATTGTGCTGGCTGTCAGTTTCTTGGCGCTGGGTTTGCACAAGCGGCCGGGTATTCATCCTTTGTGGCGCAGATGGACTTTGGACATTCGGCCTGGCTTGGTGGTGGGTATTACCATTCCTCTGGTGCTGGCTGTCACATTTTTAGCCATGGACTATTTCCACATTGGTCTACACAAAATTTCATTAGGCTCGCTCATCATTGCTTTGGGATTGTTGGTTGACGATGCCATCATTGCCGTCGAAATGATGGTTCGAAAAATGGAGGAGGGCTACGACAAAGTCCGTGCAGCCACCTTTGCCTACGAACTCACAGCCATGCCAATGCTAACGGGCACCCTCATTACTGCAGCTGGGTTCTTGCCCATTGGCTTTGCCAAATCCATCACGGGTGAATACACCTTTGCCATTTTTGCCGTCACCGTCATTGCGCTTCTCATCAGCTGGGTGGCCTCTGTTTATTTTGTGCCTTATTTAGGGACTTTGCTTTTAAAAGCACCGCCTCATGTTTCAGGATCTGACGAAACGGCCGTTCATGAAATGTTTGACACACCGTTCTATCAACTATTTCGCCGTGCTGTCACTTGGTGCGTTATTCACAAATGGAAAACCATTGCCATCACTTTAGGTTTGTTTGTCTTGGGCATTGTGGGCATGGGTAAAGTTCAGCAGCAATTTTTCCCCGATTCAAGTCGACCTGAAATCATGGTGGAAGTGTGGTTGCCTGAAGGTGCTAGTTTTGTAGCCAGTGAGGAAGTAGCCAAGCGAATTGAAAAGCGATTGATGTCTGAGCAAGGCGTGAATTCAGTGAGTACATGGGTGGGCTCAGGCGTGCCGCGTTTTTACTTGCCGCTTGATCAAATATTTCCGCAGTCCAATGTTTCACAGATGATTGTGGTGTCCAAAGATTTGAAAGTCAGAGAATCGCTGCGTGTCAAATTGCCAGCCATGTTGGCTTCAGAATTTCCTGAAGTTCGCGGGCGCGTCAAACTATTGCCCAACGGTCCCCCTGTGCCCTATCCAGTGCAGTTCAGGGTGGTTGGCGCCGATCCATCGGCGCTGCGCTTCAAAGCGGATGAAGTGAAGGCGGTCATGCGCACCAATTCCAATACCCGCGGTGTCAATGACAACTGGAATGAATCGGTCAAAGTCATTCGTTTGGAAGTCGATCAAGCCAAGGCTCGGGCTTTGGGCGTGACCAGTCAATCGATTGCGCAGGCTTCTAGAACCATTTCTTCTGGATCGACCATTGGTCAATACCGCGATGGCGATAAGCAGATTGACATTGTGTTTAGACAGCCCCAGTCTGAGCGCGATGCCATTACCGATTTGGCGGCGGCCTATGTGCCAACCGCTTCTGGTAAATCCATTCCGCTGTTGCAAATTGCCAAGCCTGTTTTCAATTGGGAACCGGGCGTCATGTGGCGTGAAGGACGCAGCTATGCGATCACTGTCAATGCCGATGTGATTGAGGGCATTCAAGGCGCCACAGTGACTCAACAGTTGTTGCCTGAGTTGAAAAAATTAGAAGCCAAATGGCATGAAACAGATGCTGGCGATTACCGCATTGAAGTAGCGGGTGCTGTGGAAGAAAGCTCTAAAGGTTCCGCTTCTATTGCGGCTGGCTTGCCGCTCATGTTGTTTGTCACCTTCACGCTATTGATGCTGCAACTCCAAAGCTTCAGCCGAGCCTTGTTGGTGTTCCTCACAGGACCACTGGGAATGGCCGGTGTTGCTGGCGCCTTGTTGCTGCTCGACCGACCATTTGGCTTCGTGGCTTTGTTGGGAGTGATTGCGCTCATGGGCATGATTCAACGCAATTCTGTCATCCTGATCGACCAAATTGAGCAGGATCGTGCGGCGGGCGTTCCCGCATGGGAAGCCATTGTGGAGTCAGCAGTCAGACGCTTGAGACCCATTGTTCTTACAGCTGCGGCCGCTGTTTTGGCCATGATTCCCCTTTCTCGAAGTGTCTTTTGGGGCCCCATGGCAGTGGCCATCATGGGCGGATTGATTGTGGCGACTGCGCTCACATTGTTGGCTTTGCCGGCCATGTATGCCGCATGGTTCAAGGTAGCACCGCCCCCCAAATTGGTCTAAACCCGAAGATCTAAAGGGTGACTTCAGCTCAGAAGTCACCCGTTCCATGGTTAAAATAGAAGGTTGACCGATTCAACCCATATA
>CANNNB010000032.1 GCA_947505995.1 Comamonadaceae bacterium | reverse complement strand
CAATGCGCGCGAGTTAAAGGGTGAAGAGAGGCTGTTTATTTCTTTGTTGGGAACACATTTGTTAAATACAACCATGTTTCTGCCGCAAAAGGGCTTAATCAAGCTTGGCGAACAATTCGAAGAGGCCTACCTCATTCTAAGTGGCGAGGTGCAAATTAAGCAAGGTGAAAAGGTTTACAAGTTGGGTGCGGGTTCAGTCTTGGGTTTGTCGGAGGGCATGGTGGGCCTACCGTCTAGATACACAGCAACAACTTTGAGTGCCATTCAAGTCAAGATCATTCCTTTTCACAAAGTAGACGCCATCATGAATGTGCTCCCACCAGAATTGAAAGCAATTTTGGTGACGATCATCAAGCGTAACCTTGCAGCCCAATAAATCGAGGTGTACTTTGAGCAACTTTCAAGTAGTTAATTTCAATGATGGCGAATACGTTTGCAAAATTGGCGATCAAGCAACCCATCTTTATTTTTTGCAGCAAGGTGAGGTAGAGCTGTTGAATAGATCGAATCAGGTTTTTGGCGTCATTCCGCAAGGACAATCGTTTGGTGAGGCTGCAATTTTAAAAGGCGGCATTCGCGGTGCATCCATTCGTGCCAAAGGCAGTGTCGTTTGTCAAATGATTCAAAATGATGTAGCTGCAGAATTACTTTCTAGCTATTCCCCTTTGCTTGTCATCATCATGGAAGGACTTTTACTTCAGCAAGCGATGAACAACGCAATTAAATACGCATGAAAAGCCAAATGCAGGATTCAAACTTCAATGTGTACCTGAACCCCAACGGCTTTAACCAAGTCAATTGGGGCATTTGTTTGGACAACTCATTCTCCTGTCTGCGCCAGTCATGGGCAAGCCAATGGGTGGGCTTGCCTTCAGTCCTTCAGCGGTGTGTTAGTTTTTTAAATTTATCAAGTGAATCTTTGCCAACTGAAGCAAGTCATATGCTTTTAGTCGCTCAAGCAGTTGCACATGAAATTGAATTTGAATGTACGCAAAGTACAGCCAAACCTGAACCCAAATACCACAACAGGTTGCATACCGCTGATGTCCTAACGGCAATGAGTGTTTTGATTGGCATTGAATCAAAAATTCAAAACAAGCTTGATGAAGAGTGGGTGGCGTGCGCTCTTCTTTCAGCAATTGCACATGACTTTGGCCATTCGGGAAATGTCAATTACGCCAAATCAGAAATTGAGTCAGAGACCATGCAGAAACTTTGGCCATTGTTGTCGAGTCACAAGGTCTCAAGCGCTTGGTGTCATGATTTAGAGTGTGCCATCTTAAATTCAGATTTTTCGCTGGTTCAAAAAAATCACGAATCTGTTCGTGGCAAAGAATTTAGATACGATCAGAGCTGGTTAAGTGTCTACCTCAATGAAGCCGATGTCATGGCCAGTGCCAGTTCTAAATTCGGCCCCCAATTGGGTCACGCCCTTGCACAAGAGTGGCAACTCATAGGTTTTCCTGCTCATCAAACTGTTGCAACTAGTCAAGGGCGCAAAGCTTTTTTAAAACAGTTAATTTTTTCATCCAATGCTTCTAGTCTTTTGCGCATCAACGAAAGTATTTTTGAAGAGTTGAACCAATAGGCTTTCACCTCATAGCCCATGATGTGCGGTCATTGATTGTCCAAGCAGGACCAATTGCATAGCTTATATCGGAGGGCGACTCCGGTGCCATTGAGTTGCTAATTGAAACGCGCTGCCGGCGCGCACCAACAAGCCCTCATTCAAATGCCCCGATACCAGCTGCGCCGCCACAGGGCGTCCTGCGGCAGTTTGGCCCGCAGGGAAGGTCAGGGTAGGGTGTCCCGACATATCGGTGGGTGCCGTAAAGCGCGACAAGAGCCTGCGATAGCCTGGCTCCTTGCGCAGATTTGCAATGCGGTCAGTGCTTGGTGCGGCAAAAGGCATAGCGGGCATTAACAGCAAATCGACACGCTTCAGAATTTGGTTCAACTGCCCTGTGTGCGTTGCACGCTGCAAAAGAATGCGTTGATAGTCGCTTGCTGTAAGGCGTAAGCCTAGGTCAAGCAAGCCCGCTAGCATGGGGCCATATTCCTCGCGCCGCGCAGGAAACGTGTTGGTGTGTGCCACCGCCGCCTCGATAGCACAGTGTGGCACCCAGTTTTCCACCAGTTCACCCACATCGGGCATGGCAACGGGCACTATTTGCGCGCCCAATTTTTCTAGCACCGCAAGGGTTTCCATCAAGGCTGTCGCAACTTCAGGCTCTACATCGTTCAAGGCATAGGCCGCATCCCAGCCGATGCGCAAATCGGCCAAGCTGTCTTTGCTGCCTGCTGAATAATCTGGCACTGGCGCTTGCAACGCCGTGGGGTCCTGAGGGTCGGCGCCTGCCAAAACGCCTAACATCAAGCCACAATCTTCAGCCGTGCGGCACATGGGCCCAATGTGATCGAGCGAGGCGGCTAACTCAAAAACACCATGCCGAGAAACTCGCCCCCATGTGGGTTTAAGCCCCGTCACGCCACAAGCTGCAGATGGAAAGCGAATGGAGCCGCCTGTGTCGGTTCCTATAGATCCAAAGCACAAACCTGCGGCTGTTGCCACGCCCGAACCGCTAGAGGACACCCCAGTCCAGCCTGTGCTTTCCCAAGGATTGACTGGTACGACTGTAAGTGGATGGTGACCTGAAAATGCACTCTCGGTCATTTGTAACTTGCCCAGCAGCACGGCTCCAGCTTCGCGCAGGCGCTGAACAACAGTGGCGTCTTGGTCAGGCACAAAGTCTTTGTAAATTTGCATGCCAGCAGCCGTGGGCACGCCGGCTGTCCAGCACAGGTCTTTGACTGCAATGGGCACACCATGCAAAGTCCCAAGCGACTGCCCTTGTGCCTGACGCTGGTCTGCCGCTTGGGCTTGACTTAAGGCCAAATGAGGAGTGACGTGCGCATAAGCGTGCAAGACCGGATTGAGCCTGTCGATGCGGCGCAATTGCGCCAGAGTGACCTGCTCAGAGCTGAGTACGCGCTCGCGAATGAGTCGGGCCACGGTGCTTAGGTCTAGCCAGGCTATTGCGTCGTCGGTCATTGCATGTCCTTCAAGGTGGGCAGATACACAGTTTAGATTGAAATAAAAATTTTTAAAGCTTGGCGTCAAAAAACCATTTAGTCGCCTTTTCAAGTCTTTGCTTTTTCAGGGCCAACATGGCTAAGATGTCAGCCATGACCCGCATATTTTCAAATCGAAACCGTCACTTCGACATGGGTGATTTGCCCACTGAATTGCTGGCGCGAGATGCCAATGCCCCAGAACTCAAAGCCACATTGCCTAAGGATCGATATCCGGCCGGCCCCAATTCGCTTAACGACGCCTTGGCTTCGTATCAAACTCTATTTGAGCATTACTTGGAGGGTGAATCGGCCATGGCCCGCGCGCCCTTGCCAGAAGATTTGGGTATTCGAAGCAAAAACCTCAAAGCCAGCGCCTATTTTTTAGATGCAACTCTGGCTGGTGTGTGCGCCCTTGAAAACACTGATTTTTTAGCCGAAGCTCCTCATCACACCCATGCATTGATATTTCTCGTTGAGTTCAGCCGAGAGCCTAAACCAGAGGAGCCAGGTGCCGCCTGGATTCATGGCAGCAACAAAGCCCGAACCGATGCTCGCGCCACCGAGGTGGCCGTTGTATTGGCTGGCTATGTTCGCGCATTGGGATATGGTGCGCGCGGACATGTGGCTGGCAATACGCTTTTAAACCTAGAGGCTTTGGCGCAACGCGCTGGCATTGCTCGATCTGAAAACGGCTTCCTCAAAATACCATTTCTCAACAGCGGCTTTGCTTTAGCCGCCATTAGCACCAATTTGCCTTTGGAAATTGATCTCCCAATCGCACCACAAGCCTCTTTAGATTGGCCTGATTCTGATGCCTACATGGGCAAACACGGCACTCGCCCAGGTTGGGCTGAATCGGAAGCCGAACTGCGCCCTCTGCACTGGGGGCGCTACCCCATGGAAACATTGAAGCGTGTGCCAGAACCCACAACGCTCATTTTGCGAGAAGAAATTATTCGCAACAGCAAACGCGCCGATTTATTCACGCGAGCATTGGCCGGCGATTTAGGCGAAAAAGCCAAGGTGCAGCGCATGCGCTTTGCCACAAAACATCCTTTGGCTTTTGCCATGACGCCATTGATACGCAACATGGTGCCCTTGCAAGGTACATACGAGCAGCTTGTGCCTGCAGATACAAATGGTGAGTTGTCCAATGCTCAAAGCAATGCCGAGTCCATCAAAGCCTTGGCGTATTTTTTAGGCGCTGATTTGGTAGGCATATGTGAAGCAGAACCTTGGATGTTTTATTCGCACGAAGCACAACAAGGCAAGCCCATTGAGCCCAGCCACAAGCACTGTATTGTCATGTTGCTTGACCAAGGATTTGAAACCATGGAAGGAGCCTCGGGCGACGATTGGATTTCAGGCGCGCAGTCAATGCGGGGCTATATGCGCGGCGCCTTCATTGCAGGGGTTATGGGCGCGCATTTGCGCCGCTTGGGCTTTTCCTCGCGTGCGCACACCAACGCAGAATCAGATGTCTTACACATTCCAGCAGCTTTGTTGGCGGGTCTTGGTGAGCTTTCGCGCATTGGAGAACTGGTTTTAAACCCTTTTATTGGGCCTCGCTCAAAAAGTGTTTTACTCACGACCGACTTGCCTTTGGCGTTTGATCAGCCTATCGATTTTGGTTTGCAATCGGTCTGCAACATGTGCCTAAAGTGTGCCCGTGAATGTCCATGCAATGCCATTCCTTTTGGCCCCAAAGTCATGTTCAATGGCTATGAAATATGGAAGCCCGATGTTGAAAAATGCGGCAAGTACCGCTTAACCAACATGAAGGGCTCGGCCTGTGGAAGGTGTATGAAAACTTGTCCGTACAACAGGGAAGATCTGGTTGAATCGTCTAGGCTACTAGAACTCTCAATTCATGTGCCCAGTGCACGACGGGCCCTTATTGATTTTGACGATCAAATTGCTGCAGGCATGCGCAATCCGGTCAAGAGATGGTGGTTAGATTTGGAAATAGTTAACGGTGTGTGCGTAACGCCTAGCGGCGTGAACGAGCGTGATTTAGATTTAGATCGAACGCATAAACTCGCGCAAAATCAAAAGTTGGCATTTTTCCCGCCACACTTGCAACCGCCCATGGGCGCCACCATTTCAAGTGCTGTGCCGCTTGACCGTGAAGCTGGACTTAAGGCTTATGCCAATGCCGAAAAACCCAGTCAAGCCAAAAAGAGGCAGAAATATTGATGGCCAGAAATTAGGTGGTTAGTTGCTTGGTAAATTGGAGAACATGGCAAGTATCAACAAACCACCTCCAACGGCCAGCGCCAAAATAAAACCTGTTCGATCTTTAGGTTTTTCGTCTGGCTTTTTGTCTAAAGATCTGTTTGAGGGAGGCGCAGGCAGTTTCAGTTTAGATTTCAACTGGCGCATGGCTGATTGAACGACAGCTTGAAACATAGATGCTCTTTCAATGGTTTTTAACTCTGCTCGGACTATCACCCTACAAGATAGTGCAATTTGTCTAAAACTCATTTTTTTAGATAGGATGCCCTTATGACATCCTTGGAATTAACGCTCTTCTACCTCTTTGCCGCCGTGCTGGGTGTCGTTGGTTGCCGTCTTTTGAAACTGCCGCCTATGCTGGGCTATTTGCTCGTAGGCGTCTTAATTGGGCCTAACGCCTTGGCATTGGCGCAAGACTCTGAGGGCATTCGCCATCTGGCAGAGTTTGGCGTGGTCTTTTTAATGTTTGTCATTGGACTTGAATTCAATTTGCCAAAGTTAAAGTCCATGAAAAGACATGTGTTTGGATTGGGTTTGTTACAGGTAGTGCTAACCATTGCGTTCATCACGATGGGATCTCTGTTTTTAAGCAGCATGGCGCCTACTTTGTGGCAAATGAGTTGGCAGACTGCTTTGGCTTTGTCTGGTGCTTTGGCCATGAGCAGCACCGCCATTGTGATCAAACTCATGTCTGACAGTCTGGAATTGGACACAGAGCATGGCAAGCGGGTGGTAGGTGTCTTGCTTTTCCAAGATTTGGCTGTGGTGCCATTGTTGGTACTTATTCCTGCATTGAATGCTCCTCCAGAACAGTTGATACCCGCTTTGATGCTGGCATCACTGAAAGCCGCAGTCTTGATTACCTTGCTGCTAACAGGAGGGCAGAGACTCATGCGTTGGTGGTTGCTGTTGGTGGCTCGCAGACAAAGCGAAGAGCTCTTTGTTTTAAACGTGTTGCTAATCACCTTGGGTTTGGCTTGGTTAACTGAGCTTGCCGGACTCAGCCTAGCGCTAGGCGCATTTGTGGCTGGCATGTTAATTTCCGAAACAGAATTTAAACATCGCGTTGAGTTAGACATCAAACCATTTCACGATATCTTGCTTGGCTTGTTCTTTATCACCATTGGCATGATGCTTGACTGGCGAATCATTTGGGATCGATGGGCCTTTGTGCTGTTCTTGGTCACAGTACCAGTGGTTTTTAAATTTGCACTGATCGCTGGCCTCACTCGATTAAGCGGCGCCAGTGAAGGTATTTCACTTCGCACAGGTTTGTATTTGGCACAAGCAGGGGAGTTTGGTTTTGTGTTGCTGACCCTTAGCGGGCAAAATCAATTAATCCCTGCAGATTGGTTAAACCCCGTTCTAGCCAGCATGGTGCTTTCAATGTTGGCCACCCCCTTTATTGTCATGAACACCAATCAATGGGTCATGAAATGGTCTGCCAGTGATTGGTTGCAGCAGTCGCTTGAAATGACTCAAATTGCACAGAAAAGTATGGACAGCGAAAAGCACATCATTATTTGTGGTTATGGGCGTTGTGGTCAAAATTTAGCCAAGTTGCTCAAGATTCAGAACATTCCTTACATGGCCCTAGATTTGGATCCAGATCGAGTTAGCAGAGCCCAATCCCATGGTGAAAAAGTTGTGTATGGTGACGCGGCTCGCTTGCAGTCTCTCATGGCAGTTGGCATTGTGCGTGCCAGTGCAGTGGTTGTGACTTACCTAGATAACGCTTCAGCTTTCCGTGTGCTTACATTGACCAAAGAGCACGCCCCTAAAGTGCCAGTCATTGTGAGAACACAAGATGATTTGGATCTAGAAAAATTTCAAGCGGCCGGCGCTGCAGAAGTGGTACCTGAAACAATAGAGGGATCTTTGATGCTGGCCACTCACGCGCTTGTTTTGGTGGGAGTACCTATGAAGCGTGTTATTCGAATGGTTCAAGATCAAAGAAATCAACGCTATGCATTGCTTAAAGACTTTGACCATGGGACAGACGGATAACTTTGTCTCCCATTAGCCAAAGTAGCGCTTGGCTGTAACGATTAAACGCTCACATCTTGATATTGGCCTGTTTGATCAACTTCCCAAATTTTTCAAAATCTTGCTTGTTGATTTTGCTAAATTCTTCTGGACTGATGTTGCCAGGTTCTCCACCCAAGCCCTTGAGTTTGGCTTGGACATCGGGTAACTTAATAATTCTGGCTAACTCCACTTGAAGTTTGTTAACGACGTCGGGTGGCGTGCCTGCAGTAACGAAGACACCATACCAAGTACTCATTTCAAAACCCGTTACTCCGGCCTCGGCCAAGGTGGGCACATTGGGCAGTTCTGATGAGCGCTGAGCCGTAGTGACAGCCAAAGGCTTAAATTTACCAGCCTTAATTTGCCCCATTGCCGATGAGGTGGTGTCGAACATGATTTGGACATTGCCCGCAATGATGTCTAAGTGAGCTTGTGCGCTGCCCTTGTAGGGCACGTGAACGCTTTTAACGCCAGCTGCGATGTCAAAGCCTTCGCCTGCAATGTGTTGAGTGCTGCCAACGCCAGAGGATGCATATTTAAAGTCTTCAGGTTTTGCTTTCATCAGTGCTACCAATTCCTTCACACTGTTGGCCGGCACGTTTGAGCCCACCACCAACACATTGGGAACCGTAACGACCAAGCCTATGGGCGTCAAATCTTTGATGGGATCAAATGACAACTTGATCAAATGTGGCGCAATGGCTTGGCCCGTATTGGTTGCAACTAAAAGCGTATGCCCATCGGGTGTGGCCTTGGCCGTTAAGTCGGCCGCAATGGTGTTTGAAGCGCCTGGCTTGTTCTCGACAATAAAAGTTCCCTTTAGAGACTCTGTCATTTTCTCGGCCAACATGCGCGCAATGATGTCTGTGCCGCCACCAGCACCAGCACCCACCATGAGCTTGACGGGCTTGGTGGGGTAGGTGGTTTGTGCAACGGCACTCAGGCTGAACAGAGTTGCTGCAAATAGAAAAGCGAAATGTTTTTTCATGATTTCTTTCCTTTGTGTTAAAAATTCTTAAGCGACTTGTTTTTTCAATTGACGATGGTGTTGGCCCATTCGGCAAGCTAAATCAAATGCATTGAACATGGCCTGTGGATTGGCTACGTTTTGGCCTGCAATGTCATAGGCGGTTCCGTGAGCGGGCGTGGTGATGGGAATGGGTAGGCCGCCATGAACAGTCACGCCTTTTTCAAAGCCCATGAGCTTCATCGCAATTTGCCCTTGGTCGTGGTACATGGTGACCACGCCGTCATAGCCACCTTCTTTTCGAATGGCGCGAACAAATGCTGTATCGGCTGGAAAGGGTCCGTCTGCAGGAAAACCGGCTTGGTTGGCTAATTCGACACCAGGCGCAATAATTTTTATTTCTTCATCGCCGTAATTGCCGTTGTCGCCGTTGTGTGGGTTTAGGCCACAAACTGCCAATCTAGGCTTTGTCTTGCCAGATGCTGTGAGCGCATTTGAAATCATTTCAATTGAATCAAATACTTTTTGGCTAGACAGAAGGTGGCTAACCTCTTTCAAGGGTACATGTGAAGTAACTCTGGAAGTCCAAAGGTCTTGCAGCACATTGAGTTCTCCGCAAACGCCGTTGTAGTTTAAAAATTCTGCAAACCATCTTAGCTCGTCTTCTTGGTGCATGCCACCAAGTCGAAGTGCGCTTTTATTCAAAGGGGCAAAGCAGAAAGCATCTGCTTTGCCATCGCGTACCAATGCAGCGCCTTCAGCCAAAGCCGAAATCATATAAGCGCCATTGTGTGCATCTGCTGTTGCAGGTTTAAAGGCTGGTGAGTTGTAGCCAGACCAGTCGTGCCAATGTGCGTGCGACTCAGTTTGAATGCTGTCCTTTTGCCCAATCAGAATAATTTGGGCAGCATTGTGGCTGATTTTGTCGTGCAGTAATTTTTGAACCAGTTCAGGACCAATGCCTGCTGGGTCACCTGTAAACAGTGCAATTGTAGGAAGAGCCATAAGTGTGATTTAAGTTGATTTTTGCTAATCTGTGATCAATATTTAAGTATATTGGGCTGCTTAATTTGTTTCAAATCCGTTATTACCCTTGTGCGCTAAGGGCTTAATGGGGGGGTGGCAAATTTTTGCCACTTTAAGTTGGCATTGTTTATGCATAGCTGTTTGTGATTGACTGATTTCTTGACATTCAATTTTTATTGTGCATTTTTGCAACAGGTCAAACGAAACAGTCAATCACCTAATTTGTATTTGAAATTCCGACATTGAGGAAGAGGTTTAGGCAAACAGTTTGATTGATCGAAAGGCGTCCGTACCATGGATACTTCAATTTCTTTCCCCAGCAACAGCAATTCTGGGCAGTGGGGTGGTCATCATTCACCGCAAGGTGACGGTCAAAGCCGCCGCAAGCAAAAGCTGGAAGCATTGCTACAAAGCATACTGACAGGTAATTTGGACACGGCCAGACAAGCTTTCATTGCACTTGTCAATTTCGATCTATCTGTTTCAACTGACCCCTATCTAACTAAGATTGGCGCTGCTTTGCAAAGCAGTAATTTATATGCAGCAAAGCACTTTGCGCAGGAATTGCAGAACCGTGGCGGTCAGCTTCATTCATTTCCATATGACAGCCATGGCGCCAAACACATGGGTGAAAACTTAAATTCTCGAAAGCCTTACGCGGGTACTGTCAAGATTGATTTGTCTGTTTGAGTCAATTAGATCAAAGGCTTGAGGTTCAAGACGCAGGTGCAACCAAAGATCGTTCAAACAGTTCTCTCGACCTTTCCTGAATTTCATTTGAAGCCAGTGTAAGTTGACTCCGCAGTAAACGCTGCGCATGCTTGTCTAGTAACAAATCGTACCTGTCTTTACTGAACAACCATTCAAACAACAAAGCCCAGCTTGTGGCGCTGTCCTTGGTTTCCTTCGTTAAGTCAATGATGATCTGAGCATATTCAGATGGAACGTTGAGCTTTAAGGTTTGCTGCAAAGCTTGACGGAACGTTGTGGTTTTTAATGCTGCAGCGTTTAGAGTGCTTGCTATATCTTGCATCGTGGCTTCGTTAGCTGGTTTTTTCACTGAGGGTGCCGACGGGCAGATTGAGCTTTCGGCTCTCAGGTTAATTGAGTCGGGTTGCTTGCGCAAGAAGGCTGGAATTTCGATATCGTCCATACCGGCAGAGGCCATACCATCTTTTGTTGATGCAGATTGCGTGCGGCTGGTGCGCCACACTATGGGCGTTTTGAGGCGCGAGTAATCAGGGGATAAGCTGTAGGAGATGTGGCTATCTGAAGCGTCGAATGCTTCTTCCGAACGGCTCATTTTGCAAGCTAAAATAATTGTGCCAGGTGCTCTTACAGTACCAGAACCACCCCAACCTGCAGCCTGCATTTGCGCCACTTGCTGCAACTTGGGTAATCCTTCTGCTTTGCTTTCTTCTGCGCGTTCATACAACAAGAAAAGGTTGGTGTGCTGTGTCACCAGTTGGTACTTAACAGCCAATGACTTAGCCATTTTGGTGTCTGCTTTGTCCTCTGTGAGCTCAGCAATTTGAGCTGCTGCACACAACCTGGCCACAATGCCTTCTTTGTCCCAAGTAATGCTTAAGGGCTTGGCGCTGCTCACTTCTTGCTCTACTTCCTTGACCCACGTTTTGCAAATTAAGACAGGTGGCTTTTCTGTTTTAGCAGGCAGCCTGGCATACAGGTGCACGGTTTCTCCATTGATCAATTGAGGGGGTAAGGTGCTGGCCCATTCATGGTTTTTGTGCTTATCTTCAATGGCATTCCACTTCATGGCAAAGCGCACTTCTTGGGCAGATCGCATTCTGGTTAGCATGCGATCTACAGCACTGCGCATGTCCTCCCGTGGTGTTACAAACTCGCAAGCACCACCCGAGTCTTTGGCCAGTTCTCTAAGTAAGCTTTCTGCCGGTGCACTACCCACGCCAATGGTGTAAATGCGGTGGCCGCTGATGCGTGCTGAGGCCAAAATGTTTTCAATGTTCCAAACTTCGCCATCGGTAATGAGCAACACATCGGCTGAATCTGTGACCTCTGGGTTTTTGCGGGTGTTGCCACTGGTGTTCATGTTGAACACATCGGTCATGGCGCTGGCCATTTCGGTGCCACCCAAGTCGGCTTCTGTTTTGTCAATGGTGTTAAGCAGACTTTGAATGCGCACTCTATCGGCCAAGCTCATTTTGGGAGTGACGCGGTCGATGCTGCTACCAAAGCGTGTGTAGGCAAAGCTGTCGTCTTCGTTCAGTTGTTTGAAGAGGTGCTTGAGCGCCACGCGCGCTTGCTTCATGCTGTCGCCAGCCATGGATCCCGAGCAATCTAGAAGCACTTTAAGTCTGAGCTTTCTGGGCTTGACCTTGGGTAGCTTGGGGCAGAAGCTGGTAATGATGGCTGTGGTGTTGCTGCCTTCTGTGTCTGGGCCGGCGATGCAGAATGATTCGCCTTCTAGGTCTTCAATGAGGAGAACAAAGTCGCGGTCTAGGAACGCTTGGTTGCCCAGTTGTACGTTAATGCCATCAAAGCTTTTTGTTGTTTTGATGTTGTGTGAGGGGCTGCTTACCAAGCCTTTGGCGGCGGTTCCTTGAATGTCCAAGGTCAAGAAAAAGCCGTATTCCACAAGGCCGTTAGAGGCGGTTGTTTGGTGAGCTTGTAGTGCGCCTTGCTTGTGTTGATCACCATATCGTGGCGCAATGGTGGTTGGAACGCTGAGCCTAATGCGATCAGCTTCGAAGTTGAGAAGCTGGGCATATTCAATTTCGATGACGGCTGTCTCGCCCGGCAAAAGCTTGCCCAAGTTGGCTGTGTAAAGCCCGCGACCAGAGCGTTCCACCATGATGGGTGAGTCGCCTTCGTCAATTGCTTTTTCGTATTGTTTAACGGCTTGTTTCTTTTCTATCACGGTGCCGTTAAGGCGTTTGCCATTGAGCTCTACGGCCAGGTTTAAGAGAGTTGCGCCCCAGGCTAGAGGGAAGGTGTAGACGGTTTCTAGGGTCTTTTTTGTCTCGTTGGTATAGGTCTGTCGTGTTTTCATGCGCAATAGAAGACCGTCTAGTTTGCCGTGCACGTGCACAGATTTCATGGCAGCCTCTTCGCCATCGCAACTCAGCGTGCTGGTTTCTTGTTCTTCGTACATGGTTAGGCCTTGATTTCTTGAATGGTTTTCATGACTGCTTTAACGAGAGCTCTGATTTGCTCGGGACTCATGTCTGCTTCTTCGGGGCTAATTTGCAACTCAATGCCAGGGGCCACATGAACATGGCTCCTGACTTGAATGTCGCCAGGCTTTCTGGGCTTTGGTGGAACGGGGAGTTCTTCGCCGTTTTGGATGTCTGCAATTCGTTCTAAGGAAATGCCAGCGTCTGTCAGTTGTTTGACCTTTAAAAGCTGGTCTAAGTGAGCAGTCAGGTAATGCGCTGCCCTGGTTTCGCCAATGGGTCGATTCACAAGCCCCATTTGCATGTAATACCTCACCGTGCGCTTAGGCAAATCGGTGAGGGTGCAGAGTTCATCAAGACTGAAAGTTTTGGACATAAACTTATATTAACACCAAAACTGTTTTAATCAAGTGTTTAAATTAAGTTGGGGTTATTTTTCCCCACCAGCAACTACCAAGCGCTTTGGGAGAGGGCTTCCATCTGGGATACAGCAGCCTCCAAGGCTTTGGCGGGGGGTGCTTTTCGGTTGTTAAAGATGGTTGCCAACTGGCGGTAGTACCAGAGGGTTTGCTCTGTGGTGCTGCTGAATCTGTCAAAAACCGAGGGACCTTCGTTGATGAGGTCGGACACGATGGCTCTGGCGTTGTGCAGTTTGTCTGAGCAACTCACCAGCAGTACTTCGTCTGTGGCTTCTTGCAGGTGTTCCAAATAAGCCGTTTTTCGCTCTAACCAAGCTGCCTTTTTTCCCGTATGGTCGTGCGAGCCGTCTGTGCAGCCTTGGACCAAGTCGTGAACATGGTCGCCAAATTGGGCTTTGATGATGTTGGCGTATTTATTTCCGCCATCCTCAATGGTGTCGTGTAAAAGTGCAGCGATGGCCTGTTCTTCTGATGCGCCAAATTCAAGTGCAATGGAAGCTACAGCCATGGGGTGAGAGATGTATGGAATGTTGGTGCTTTTGCGAACTTGGCCTTGGTGGGCTTCAATGGCGAGGGCTAATGCAGGGCAGAGTTTATTGAGTTGCATGATCTGTTCTTTCTATTTTTAAGTTGTTATGGGTTTCGATAGATGTGTCGTCTTCTGGTGGACGAATGGGAAGCAAAAAACAATCTGGATGGAAAATGCTGCTTTTCCAAAACACACGCTCTCCGACAATGCTGCCGTCGTTTTCCCTGATGAGGAGGCGTCTTTTGTCTAATGGCTTGATACGCCAGCAGACATAGCCAATGATTTGAGAGGTAGGGCCGCGCACTTGCACAATTCGACCCACATTGCCTTCGCAGCCTGGCACATCGCCCACAATGACTGCCATGTCGCCGTCTTTGCACCTGAGGCCTGTGCTTAATTGATTTGAACTGGTATTTGAAAAATTCATTTATGGATCTCCTTTTTAGCTGGTGTGACGAATGTCGGGGCCAGCAATATGGAACAACTTCCCCAGCCCTTGGGTAGGCTAAACCGATAAGCAAAGCATAAGTACTACGAGGCTTACTACGTGAGCCTGTGAGAACAATTTAATTTTTGTTTTGCTTTCTAAATTCCCAAGGCGGGGTAAGGTTTTTATCTTTCCAAAGGCCGATGGCTTGAGCCCTTGCAGAAAGCTCGGCCTGCGCATAAATTTCTCTATCCTCTTTGGGTTGCTCAGACTCATATTGCTTGTAGTGCCAAGCCATACCAAGCTTAATTTGCTCTAAGCAAATGTCTGTTCCGTTGAATAACACCTTGCCTACCGTTCGCCCATATTTGTCTTTTTTCTGAAATTCAACGATGACATGTTTGCTGTGGACCAGTTGATGCAAAGACTGTTTAGATTTTTGACCAAAGGGTTGAGCCTTTTCAGGTGCATCAAGTCCTTGCAAGCGAATTTTGTGTTGGGTGTTGGTGGCGTCTAGAACAGTAATGGTGTCACCATCTGCCACGCCCACGACTTTGCCTTGCAGGGTAGCCGCATTGATGGTGCAACTGATCAGCAATACGAGAGATGCCAAAAATTGATCTATGCGCATGATGAATTAGGGTCAGATCACATTAATAAAACAGCTTTACGGCTTCTTTGACCGGCAAGTTCAAGTCAATGCCCCTTGCTTTGGCCAAATCGTTGGCGCCGCTTACAAGTCCATTGTCATAAGCATCTTGTGCATCCCCTATTCTGGCCGACATATGCGAATAGCATGCGCAAGGTACACCGTGTGCTTGCAGAACGCTGAGCGCCACTTTTCCAGCGTCGTCTTTCCCCCCGCCAGCGTCATTGAAGAAAACGCAGCATGGTTTTTGGCTGAGTGCAATGACAAATTCAGCAGCCGAGCGACCGCCGTGTGAGCCCGAGATCACTACGGCATTGGCATGTGAGCTATTGAGGTAAGCGATTGAGTCGAGTAAAAACAATTGTGATCTGACCCCAGTTAAATTTTGTGCTACATTTCACACCATACATCAAGAATGGGTTTGACGCCTGTACCAACCTGCTTTCGGGCAAGGTGGTTTGCCACAAGGCAGATGAGGCTCCAAAAAGCAAACATCCGAAGTCATACCCGTCCCTTGAGGCGGGTTTTTTTATGGCTTGACCGTCCTAAACGGTTGGGGAGATTT
>CANNNB010000031.1 GCA_947505995.1 Comamonadaceae bacterium | reverse complement strand
TTCAGTATCGGACAGTTGTTTCCATGCAGGCATGGCTTGGTTGTTTTGGCCGTTCAATAAAACCATGATTTGTTTGGTTTTGTCAGCATCGAGAACCACGGCGGCGCCGTCAAGGGCCTTGATGGGGCCGACGGCCTTGCCAGCAGCTTGGTGACATGCAACGCAATTAGCGGCATACACTTTTTCACCACGCTTCAGTGAGTCTTCCAGTGCCCAAACTTTGCTTGGATCATCGGCTTTGGCAGCCATTTTCTTTTTCTCAGCATCGACCCATTTTGTGTAGTCTTCAGCGGATACAACCTTCACATGAATGGGCATGTAAGCGTGTTCTTTGCCGCACAATTCTTGGCACTGACCATGAAAATCGCCCACGCGTTCAGCACGGAACCATGTGTCACGCACAAAGCCAGGAATAGCATCTTGCTTAATGCCCAATGAAGGCACGGCAAATGCGTGAATCACGTCGTTGGCAGTTGTGATGACGCGAACTTTTTTGCCCACGGGCACTACCAAAGCGTTGTCAACCTTCAAAAGGTAATCGTCGCCAGCAGGCTTGCCTGCATTGGACATTTCGCGATGGGCATTGTCCAAGGTGGAAATAAAACCAATGCCTTCACCTTCACCTTTGATGTAGTCGTAGCCCCATTTCCACTGATAGCCAGTGGCCTTGACGGTAAGGTCGGCATTGGTGGTGTCTTTGGAGGCCACCAACACTTTGGTCGCTGGCAAAGCCATCAAGATCACGATGATGAAAGGCACGATGGTCCAAATGATTTCAACCGTCATGGACTCATGAAAAGTGGCGGGCTTGTGGCCCACTGATTTGCGGTGTTTCCAGATGGAATAGAACATGACAGCGAACACAGCCACAAAAATGACAGTGCACAAAACCATCATGAACACATGAAGGGAATGTTGCTCTTCGGCAATTTTGGTGGCCGCGGGATGAAAGTCCAATTGATTGACAGCGGGACCGCCAGGCAGGTCATTGACCGCATGGGCAGCAGTGGCCGCCCAAGCGCCAGCCCAAATACTTGCTTTGCTGGCTTGATTTTGCAAAAAAACTAATTTTTTGGAAACACGCTTCATAGTTTTCACTAACTTCCAAGTTTCAAATGAAACCACTACAGTTACAAAAAGGGGAACTCACAGTGTTACACCTCTGACCCTTTGAAAAGCATCAGTGATTCGGGTTAACGCTAGGAATTTTAACCGAGTTGAAGGGCATCTTTGAGCTTTATCAAACTTGATCGTGTTTCTTTTGGGGGTTTTGAAGCATTTGACGCATGTCATTCAAGTCAATTTCACTTTGCGGTCTAACTTTGACACGCGCTTGGGGCTTAAGTGCATGCCCATAAACCACCTCGAAAGTGAGCGCCAATGCGCCTTCCGAGTCTTTTTGCGCCAACGACAAAAGGGCTTGTTGGAAATTTTTGTACCAATTTTTGCCACGCAATCCCTCGAACCTGCTGACGTGAAAATTACGCCCTAACTTACGCAAATCTTCAACAAGCTTTTCTGGATTGACGTAAGTCAAGGTAATTTTTTCCATGTCCATCACGGGTTCTGCAAAACCTGCATGCACCAACATGTCGCCCCAGTCATGCATGTCGGTAAATTCATGCGAGGGCATCGGCCAGCCCATGCGGGCATAAACCGTTCTTAATTCTTGCAGGGTGTCTGGGCCCAAACATGAAAACATCAAGAACCCATCTACGGCCAAAACACGATGCCATTCGGCCAACAAGGCCTGAGGGTCTGCAGTTTGGTGCAGCAACATGTTGGCCCACACCATGTCCATGCTGTGGGGTTTCAAGGGCGCAGTGATTAATTTCGATCGAAACCAACTTGATGGATGCCACCAAGGCGCACTTGCGTGGGACTGAACCCACTCCCCTTCTCCGTTTCGATCAGCCGACACATGGCCAATGGCTTGCGGATAGCGCAGTTTCAGCAAAGCCAACACATTGAGGCCTGCACGAAGAGGGTTCCAACAAACCCAAGACTTGGGTTGCAAACGAATGAACGCAAGTCGTTCCTCCATTCGCCGTGCCACTTCTTCGTGCAACCAAGGAGAAGTTACGCTGCTTGGTTTGTAGGGCTTTGGGCCCAAGGCCAACTCCGCCCATCTGCGAGCAGCAATGGGGTCTAGGCTTGGGGGGCGTTCTTGGGGCATGCGATTGAAAGCAATTTGAAAAGCTATATGTTCAGTAAGCGAAGTATATTGATTTGCAATGTACATCCCTAGCCAATGCGCCATTTGCAAAGCTTGGCCGTCACATGCCATTTGCAATGCTTGTGTGGCCGCTTTTGGTCAACCCGCCCAAAGGTGCCACCAGTGCGCCGCCGAATCGGCTCTTCAAATTTGCACAACTTGCCTTCAAAACCCACCCACCCTGAACGCCTGTTGGGCCGCCATGTCTTACACATGGCCTTGGGTGTCGCTCATTGCCCAATTTAAGTTTCAAAGCCAACCCGGATGGGCAAAGCATTTTGCACTGTTAATGCAAAACACCCCCTTTGTGGCCGACGCCATTGAACACGCGCACGCCCTCATTCCCATTCCGTTGTCGTTCAAACGCTTGTCTGAGCGGGGCTTTAACCAATCTTTGATTTTGTCGCAACAATTAAATCGTGAAAAAACGCAAGGCAGCAGCTTACTCAGAATGCGCAATACACTGGCACAAAGCTCTCTGCCGCGCAATCAAAGACTGACCAATTTAAAAGGTGCATTTGCGGTAGCCCCTTTCATGGCAGCCCAACTCAGGGGGCAACGCATCTTGCTCATCGACGATGTCATGACCAGTGGTGCCACGCTCAATGCAGCAGCACAAGTTTTAAAGCAAGCTGGAGTCGCCCACGTTTCTGCCTTGGTATTTGCCAGAACGCCCGCCTAAAGCAACGACAATAGCGCCATGTTTCAAATTGTTTTGGTTGAGCCAGAAATTCCGCCCAATACGGGCAACGTGATTCGCCTTGCGGCCAATACAGGCTGTGCCTTGCACCTCATTGAGCCGCTGGGTTTTTCAATGGAAGACAAGCACATGCGGCGCGCCGGGCTGGACTATCACGAGTACGCTCAGGTTAAGCGCCATGCAAACTGGGCTGATTTTTTAGCCACCGAGCAGCCCAACTTGGCGCGCTTGTTTGCGCTCACCACACGCGGCACCCGCTATGTGCAAGAAACTTCTTTTCAAAAAGGCGATTGGTTGGTTTTTGGCGCCGAGACGCGCGGACTAGCGCCTGAGTTGCGCGAAAGCTTTGCGCCAGAAAATCGCTTGAAACTTCCCATGCTAGAAGGGCAGCGCAGCTTGAATCTGTCCAACAGCGTGGCAGTCACCGTGTATGAAGCATGGCGGCAAAATGCTTTTGCCATGCCATCTTAATGTTTTAAACGTAATAACGCGCCAAAGATTCTGCAATGCAAGCGGGTTTTTCTGAACCCTCGCGCTCAATTGTCATCTCCCATGTGAACTGCATGCCATTGCCATCGATGGGCACCGCGTTCAACAGTTTCATATGACCGCGCAATTTGCTGCCCACAGGTACCGGTGAGGTGAAGCGAACTTTGTTCAAACCATAGTTCACGCCCATGCGCACATTTTCAATTTTGATGGCGCTTTGCGACAACTTAGGAATAAGCGACAGCGTGAGAAAACCATGGGCAATGGGCGCACCAAAAGGGCCTGCCTTGGCTTTTTCCACATCGATGTGAATCCATTGGTGATCGCCTGTAGCCTCGGCAAACATGTTGACTTGCTCTTGCGTAATTTCGGTCCAGGGCGATACCGCCACGGTTTGGCCAATGCACGCTGCGAGTTCTTGAAGGGTTTGAAATATTTTCATAGGATGCACTCTAACCAGCTTTTCATCAGAGATCAATCACGACATTGCCCAATTGACCTGCTTCAACCGCTTGGTGGGCTTGCGCAATTTGATCCAAAGTAAAGCGAGCGCCAATGGTGTGTTGGAGTTGCCCCGCTGCCAGCAATGCGTTTGTGCGATTGACACACCAGTTTCTGTCTGCAGGCAACAAGTCGTAAACCAAGAAAAATTTCAACCCAACGGAGTTGAACAACAAAGGGCGGAATGTCAATGGAATATCGCCCACCACATTGGAGCCATAGCCAACAAGTTGACCGTGCGGCGCTAAGCCACCTTTTGTGACCCACTGCGATGCCGTTGCAAAGTCCATGTCAATGATCACATCGACACCGCGGCCGCCACTGAACGCTTTCAAGCGCTCAACCACAGGCTCTGTTTTGTAAAAAATGGTTTCAACAGCACCTGCGGCTTTAGCGTGCGCAGCCTTCTGTTCAGAGCCCACTGTGCCAATGACATGGCCGCCCAGTTGCGTCACCATTTGGGTAATGTAATGACCCACCGCAGAAGATGCGCCAGTGACCAACACTTTTTTCCCGCGCAATGATTCGTCGCCGGCCAAGTGCACGGCTTGAACTGCTGTCAAACCCGGAATACCCATGCAAGCACCCGCTGCAAAATCGGTGTTGTCTGGCAATTTCACGGCTTGGGCTTCGGGCAACACAATCAATTCAGAAGCTGTGCCATGGGCACGCTGCCACTGTGCATTCCAAATCCAAACACGTTGGCCCACACGATGCGCAGAAACACCCTCACCCACCGCTTCAATGATGCCAGCGCCATCGCTGTGGGGCACCACCCATGGATCGGTTAAGGGCTTTGCGCGGCGCGATTTCACATCGGAAGGGTTGACGCCTGAGGTAGCCAATCGAACGCACACTTCGCCTGCGTCCGGCGCCTTGAGGGGCAATGACCCCAGCACCATCACATCGCAGGCTTCACCATTTTTTTCATACCAAGCGGCACGTGTTGTGAGGGTAGAGGTCATCCCTAAAACCTTAAACGCGTTCCAAAATCACGGCAATGCCTTGACCCACGCCAATGCACATGGTGCACAGCGCATAGCGGCCGCCTGTAGCGTGCAAACGGTTCACAGCGGTGGTGGCCAAACGCGCGCCCGATGCGCCCAAGGGATGGCCCAAGGCAATCGCGCCGCCCCATGCATTGACGCGCTCGTCGTCGTCTTTCAAACCCAACATGCGCAATACTGCCAAGCCCTGCGCTGCAAATGCTTCGTTCAATTCGATCACATCGATTTGGTCCAAGCTGAGACCTGTGAGCGCCAGAACTTTCAAGGTGGCAGGTGCAGGGCCAATGCCCATGACACGTGGTGCCACGCCCGCTGTGGCCATGCCCACCACACGGGCTTTGGGCGTGAGGCCATATTTGCCCGCCAGCGTTTCGTTGGCCAACAACAAGGCGCACGAGCCATCGTTCACACCACTGGCATTGCCTGCGGTCACGGTGCCGTCGGGGCGCACCACACCTTTGAGTTTGGCCAACGATTCCATGCTGGTTTCGCGAGGGTGTTCATCTTGGTCAACCACAATGGCATCGCCCTTTTTCTGCGGAATGGTGACGGCCGTTATTTCGCGCGCCAAGTGCCCGGCCTTTTGCGCGGCCACAGCTTTCATCTGGCTACTCAAGGCCATACGGTCTTGCGCTTCACGTTCAATTTTGTAATCGGTGGCCACGTTTTCGGCAGTCTCAGGCATGGAGTCCACGCCATATTTTTCTTTCATCAATTTATTGACAAAGCGCCAGCCAATGGTGGTGTCATATACCGCGTTGTTGCGGCTGAAAGCCGTTTCGGCTTTGGGCATCACGAAGGGTGCGCGGCTCATGCTTTCAACGCCCCCGGCAATCATCAAACCGGCCTCGCCCGACTTGATGGCGCGCGCCGCAGAGCCCACCGCATCCAAACCTGAACCGCACAAACGGTTCAAAGTGGCGCCGGGTACATCGATTGGCAGGCCCGCCAGCAAGCTGCTCATGTGCGCCACATTGCGGTTGTCTTCACCGGCTTGATTGGCATTGCCATAAAAAACGTCAGTCACTGCAGCCCAATCAACTTGCGGGTTGCGAGCCATCAGGGCGCGCAAAGGTATGGCCCCCAGATCGTCCGTGCGAATGCTGGACAAAGCGCCACCATAACGGCCGAAAGGGGTGCGAATGGCATCGCAAATAAAGGCTTGTGTCAGGTTGCTGCTCATGGGTTTACTTTTTAAAAGTTCGTCATTTCAAGAATCATGCAATATAGTGCATGCCCCAACTAAATTCAAGCCCCTAATTCCACCTAGGCGACAATCGGCGCATGCTGATACAACCTTCTCAAGCCGATGTGCGGCGATTTTTTTGTGGTGCTTATGCCAAATCTCGATCTGGGGCCAAACTAGAACCCATTGAAATTTTGGCCAGCCAGTGGATCGATGAACATCCTGAATACCACGCCGAATTGGCCGATGTCGATGCAGCTTTGGCTGCCATGCTAGAGGTAGATCCTCATCGGGACAATCCTTTTTTGCACCTCTCGATGCACTTGTCAATCAGTGAGCAATGCAGCGTAGATCAGCCGCGCGGCATACGCCAAGCCGTTGAGCTGCTGAGTCACAAAAAACAATCTTTGCATGAGGCACATCACGCCACCATGGAGTGCCTAGGGCGCATGATTTTTGAGAGCCAGCGCTCAGGAAAAATGCCAGACGGCAACATCTACATTGACTGCGTGCAAAGGCACGCTACCCAAGACTGAAGTGAATCAGCGGAATTTAGACTGAGGCACAGTTTTCAGTTCGCCATCCAAAGAACCAATGTAAGCAGACAGAGCCTTCAGTTCATTGTTGGTGTATTGCTTGGCAATGCCGCCCATGACGCCGTTTGCGCGGCCCCAAGTGGCTTGGTTTTCAGTTTTGTAAGACTTCAAAGCCACAAACAAGAAGTCTTTGTGCTGACCCGCAATTTTGGGATAGCTAGGGTCAATAGGCTTTGAGAAACTCTCGCCGTGACAAGACACACAAGCGCCTTTTTTCAGCAACTCGGCAACCTTAGCGTCGGGGGCTTTGGCCACCACAGGGGCTGCGCCTTCAACCACACCGTGTTGAGCGTAGTAGGCTGAAATATCAGCAATGTCTTGGTCGGTGAGGCTGGTGGCAATACCGCGCATGGTGGGGTGCTTGCGATCGCCTTTTTTGTAGGCATTTAAGGAAGAAGCAATGTACTTGGCGTTTTGACCCGAGATCATAGGAACGCGGTACACCTCGGGAAAGCTGGCTTGGTAGCCTTTGATGCCATGGCAGCCAATGCACATGGCAATTTTGGCTTCGCCAGCTTTGGCGTTACCCGGCACGTCTTGTGCGTGGGCAGAAAAAACCGTCGCTGAAGCGACAGTTAAAGCGATCAATGAGGATAACAAAGCGTTCATTTTGCGAGCACAATCAAACTAATTCTGATGAAAATCAATGCCGGATTATATCGAGTGAGCCTACTCAATCCTGACTTTTGTCATTTCAAATAACTTTTAATCCACTTTTGCAGCCAATTATGAAATTCCAAGGGACCGAAAACTACGTTGCCACGCAAGACTTGAAGCTGGCCGTCAATGCCGCCATCACCTTAAAGCGACCTCTGCTGGTGAAAGGCGAACCTGGCACAGGTAAAACCATGTTGGCAGAGGAAGTCTCTGAAGCGCTGGGCTTGAAACTTATTCAGTGGCACATCAAATCGACCACCAAAGCGCAACAGGGTCTATATGAGTACGACGCTGTTAGTAGACTGCGCGACAGCCAGCTGGGCGATGAAAAAGTCAAAAACATTGAAAACTACATCATCAAGGGTGTGTTGTGGCAAGCCTTTACTGCCGACGAGCCCGTGGCCATCTTGATTGATGAGATCGACAAAGCCGACATTGAGTTTCCCAATGACTTGCTGCGTGAAATTGACCGCATGGAGTTTTATTGCTACGAAACTCGCCAGCTGATCAAAGCCAAAACTCGACCTGTGGTGTTTATCACTTCTAACAATGAGAAGGAATTGCCCGACGCCTTCTTGCGTCGCTGCTTCTTCCACTACATCAAGTTTCCAGAAGCCGACACCATGAAACAAATTGTGGATGTGCATTTTCCCAATTTGAAAAAAGAGCTGCTGGCCGTGGCTTTGAAAAACTTTTACGACGTTCGCGGGCTGCCTGGTTTGAAAAAGAAACCCTCTACCAGCGAACTGCTCGATTGGCTCAAACTTTTGGTGGCTGAAGACATTCCATTGGAAGCACTGCAAAGTGCAGACCAAAAAGTCAGTGTGCCACCACTGGTGGGCGCCTTGCTTAAAAACGAACAAGACGTGAGCTTGTTTGAAAAGTTGGTTTTCATGAACCAACGCAATCGCTAAGATCCAAAGCATGTCCCTCAGTCCTCTTCTTGAAGGCCTCGCTGATGCCGTTGGCTTTGTCGGTGGAGCGCTGATTGGTTTTTGGATAGGTCAACTGCTTGGATGGAATATTTTTGCCAGCGGTTATGGCAATGAAAGCATTGGCGGCATTGTGTTGGTAGGTTTAGGGGGTGGCTTAGGATTGCAATTGTCACGTCGATGGCAGGCAAGCCAGGCCAACCAAGCCGAAGAAACCGATGATAAAAAAAGCGACACCTCAAAGAAAGATCTTTGATGAATTCGACTCATTCATTCTTACAAGGCATTGAGCTTCAAGGTCGGCACGTCGCTTTGGTTCCATTGAACATGACGCACCACGACGATTTGGTAGATGCCGTGAAAGATGGCGAACTCTGGCGGCATTGGTATACCGTCATTCCCACGCCAGAAAAGATGAATGATGAAATTCTGCGTCGCCTTCAACTTCATGAACAAGGCAGCATGCTGCCGTTCACAGTTTTGCGAGATGGCAAAGCTGTGGGCATGACCACCTACATGAACATTGATTCAGCCAACAAACGTGTTGAAGTTGGCTCTACTTGGTACCGTACCAATGTACAGCGAACGTCTCTGAACACTGAATGCAAACGACTTTTATTGGCGCACGCGTTTGAGCAACTCAACTGCATTGCAGTGGAATTTAGAACTCATTTTTTCAACCAACAAAGCCGCAATGCCATTGAACGCTTGGGCGCCAAATTGGATGGGATTCTTCGCAATCACGCCATCAACACACATCCCGATGCCATGGGCGCACTTCGCGACACGTGCGTCTACAGTATTTTGAACACCGAGTGGCCTTCTGTGAAGGCTAACTTGGATTACCAACTCAGTCGTTCGCGCAAGGCCTAAACCATGCTGATTGATTTCTTTTATACACTTCGTGCCGCCAAATTGCCGGTGTCTGTTCGCGAGTACCTCAATGTGCTTGAAGCCCTTCAAGCAAATGTGGTGGGCCCCGCTTCTGACGCCTGCAGCATTGACGACTTCTATCACTTAAGCCGTACGGTCATGGTGAAAGACGAGAAGCATTACGACAAGTTTGACAAAGCCTTTGGTGCTTACTTCAAAGGCGTTGAAATGCTCACCGACTTCACCAAAGAAGTGCCGCTCGAATGGTTGCAGAAAATTCTAGAAAAAGAACTCACGCCCGAACAAAAAGCCGCCATTGAAAAAATGGGCTGGGACGAGTTGATGGAGACTTTGAAAAAACGTCTCGAAGAACAAAAAGAGCGCCACGAAGGTGGCAACAAATGGATTGGCACAGGCGGCACATCGCCTTTTGGCAATGGCGGCCAAAACCCCCAAGGTATTCGCATTGGCGGCAAAGGTGGCCAACGCAGCGCTGTGAAAGTATGGGAGCAACGCGCTTATCGCGACTACGACGACACCCAAGAACTGGGTACACGCAACATCAAAGTGGCATTGCGCCGCCTGCGCAAGTTTGCGCGCGAAGGCTCTGTAGAAGAACTTGACTTGCCAGACACCATTCGCGCCACGGCAGCCAATGCGGGCTACTTGGACATCAAGATGATTCCTGAGCGGCATAACAACGTGAAGGTGTTGCTGCTCATGGACGTGGGCGGCACCATGGACGACCACATAGCGCGGGTTGAAGAATTGTTTTCTGCTGCCAAGGCAGAGTTCAAACACCTAGAGTTTTATTATTTCCACAACTGTGTATATGACTTCATGTGGAAGAACAACAAACGCCGCTACGCAGAAAAATTTCCAACTTGGGATATTCTGCGCAAGTACAACAAAGACTACAAACTGATCTTTGTGGGCGATGCCACCATGAGCCCCTATGAAATTTTGCAACGCGGCGGCAGCGTGGAATACAACAACGAAGAGACAGGTGCAGAGTGGCTACAACGGCTTACGCACACCTTCCCTAAATATGCTTGGATCAACCCTGAACCTCAGGGCGTTTGGCAATACCGCCAAAGCATTGCCGTGGTTCAACAACTCATGAGTAACCGCATGTTCCCCCTCACCCTTAAGGGTTTGGAAGATGCCATGCGCATGATGAGCAAATAAATAACCATTCAGAAAACTTTTTCTCGGAGCCCCTATGACCAAGGCCTATCACATTGGACAAGTCACAGTTCACAATCCTGAGGGATACCAGAAGTACGCTCAACATGTGCCTGCTACCTTGGTTCAATATGGTGGTAAATATTTGGTCAGAGGTGGCAACGACACGCAATTGGAGGGCACAGCCCAAGGAAAGCGCAAGGTTGTGATCGAATTTCCAAGCCGTGCCGCAGCAGAGGCTTGGTATCACGGCCCTGAATATCAAGCCATACTGCCTCATCGCCTAGCCAATTCTGAAGGGCATATTTTTTTGGTCGATGGGTTTGACGGCTAAAATCCTGCATCCGCCGCCGTAGTTCAATGGATAGAACGAGTGCCTCCTAAGCGCTAGATACAGGTTCGATTCCTGTCGGAGGCGCCAGAGATTAGCCTCAACAAATACCAAATAGCCTCATTGATTGAGATCACATGCAATTCTTTTTAAGGGCCATGACGTCTACTTGCAAGTCATGGGCCCAAGCTCGGCGATTCCTGCCATGAGCCAATTGAAGCTCCCCAAAATTGACCACAGCCTTCAAGCCTTGAGCATTCAGTGTGCTCCAAATAGAAGCCAACAAAGTGTCGTCACCCACAAAGCGAGCAGCCATGCTAATGCTTTCGGTGCGCGTATCTATAAACTGCAAAGCCAAAGCCTGAATAGGTGAATCAGCTTCAATAGCAGATTGAAGAAGGTTGGAATGGAAGGGCAACATGCCAATGCCATCGCCGGTAGTACCTTCTGGAAATACGGCCAGCACATCGCCGTTTTGAAGTGAAAGCGCCATGTCTTTGACCATGCGCATGGCGTCTTTTCGTTGTGCTCTTTCAATGTACAAAGTGCCAGCACCGGTGGCCAAAGTGCCTAGCAGTGGCCAGCCTCGCAATTCGGATTTTGAAACAAAACGACAGTGACGGGTGGCATGGATTACCAAAATGTCCAACCAAGAAATGTGATTGCATACCAACAGCGCAGGCCCTGTGGTAACAGGCTTGCCGCGAACTTCTAAATCGATGCCCCAAATTCGCAGGAGTTGCATGGCCCAAGCTTGGACACGCGCTTCACGTTGCTGGGGAGTGAGCTGTGGAAACCGAAAATAAATGGTGACCCAACCCATCAGGACATGCCAAAAGCCACGCAGCAATTTGAAGGCTGCGCGCATGGTCAGGCTTGATACGCCAGTTGCCCGCTGACCAAGGTGTATTTAACGCGGCCAGGCAAGTCATAACCAGAAAACGGTGTGAACTTGCCTTGACTGCGCAAGTTCTCAGCCGTCACTTGCCAATGCGCTTCAGGATCCAAAATACACACATCAGCTTGTGATCCCACTTTCAATTGGCCCATGTCTTGTTTGATCACATGTGCCGCTTCGTTGGTAATGGTGGCCATGGCACGAAGCAGTGGCACTTTGCTGTCTTGCGACCATTTAAGCGCCAAGCTCAGCAACAACTCAAGGCCCGTGGCGCCGGGTTCTGCTTCTGCAAATGGAAGCGCTTTTTCATCTTCGCTCACTGGGCTATGGTCGGACACCAACGCATCGATGGTGCCGTCGGCCAAGGCTTCGCGCAGTGCATCGCGATCGCGTTGTTGGCGCAGTGGGGGCGAAACACGCGCGCGGCTGTCGAAGTAGCCCACATCGGCATCAGTTAGGTGCAAGGAGTTGATGCTGACATCACAAGTGATGGGCAATCCATCGGCTTTGGCTTGGCGCACCAAGGCCACGCCAGCGGCGCTGCTGATGCGGCACAAGTGCACATGCGTTTTGGTGCTATTGAGCAATTCAAAGATGGTGTGCAAGGCGATGGTCTCTGCGGCTACGGGCACGCTCGACAAACCCATGCGCGTGGCCAAGGGGCCACTGGCCGCCACGCCTTTGCCTAGGTGTAATTCTTGAGGACGCAACCACACGGTGTAGCCAAATGAGTTGGCGTATTGCAAAGCACGCTGCAACACTTGGGTGTTTTCAAGCGCCACTTCGGCTTGGCTGAAACCCACGCAACCTGCTTCAGTGAGCTGAACCATTTCAGTCAATATTTCGCCCTTCAAACCGCGCGTCAACGCACCAAGAGGCATGACCTTGGAGCGATTGAGTTTTTCGGCTTTGAAGCGCAGCATCTCCACAAGGCCAGGCTCGTCCAACACAGGATCTGTGTCGGGTGGGCACACCAAACTTGTCACGCCACCTGCCACAGCAGCGGCCAACTCTGAATCGAGCATGCCTTCGTGCTCATGACCAGGCTCTTTCAAGCGCACAGACAAATCAACCAAGCCAGGCATCACGATGCAGCCTTTGGCATCGATGGTTTTTTGAGCTTGAAAACCTTCAGGCGCCTTGCCAATGGCCACAATTTTGCCGGCCGATATGGCCACATCGGCCACTGCATCTGTGTTGCTTTGCGGGTCTAGCACCCGGCCGCCTTGAATCAAAATTTTCATGGTCTTTGATCTTTCTTTTTTTACTTATTTTTTCTAATGCTTATTTATGCCTCATTGCCCGCCACGATGCTCATGACGGCCATGCGCACCGCAATGCCAAAAGTCACTTGCGGCAAGATCACACTTTGCGGTCCGTCCACCACCGCAGAATCAATTTCGACACCTCGGTTGATAGGGCCAGGGTGCATCACGATGGCGTCTGGTTTGGCCAGTTGCAGTTTTTCGGGCGTGAGGCCAAAGCGTTTGAAGTACTCTTGACTGGAGGGCAACAAAGCACCGCTCATGCGCTCGCTTTGCAGACGCAAAGTAATGATCACATCGCAGTCTTTGATGCCTTCTTCTAAATTGTGAAAAACCTTAACGCCCATTTGAGACATGTCTGCGGGCACCAAGGTTTGCAGGCCCACCACTCTAACTTCAGCACAGCCCAAGGTGGTCAGTGCATGAATGTCTGAGCGAGCTACGCGCGAGTGCAACACGTCGCCCACAATGGCCACCGTCAGGTTGCTGAATTCTTTTTTGTAATGGCGAATGGTGTACATGTCGAGCAAACCCTGCGTCGGGTGAGCGTGACGGCCATCGCCTGCGTTAACCACGTGGACATGAGGCGCCACATGTTGAGCAATGAGATAAGGTGCGCCCGACTCTGAGTGTCGCACGACAAAAATATCGGCCGCCATGGCCGACAAATTGGCAATGGTGTCGAGCAGCGATTCGCCTTTGGAGGCAGATGAGCGTGCAATGTCGAGGTTGATCACATCGGCCGACAAACGGGTAGCGGCAATTTCAAATGTCGTGCGAGTACGGGTGCTGTTTTCAAAGAACAAGTTGAAAACGCTTTTGCCGCGCAGCAAGGGCACTTTTTTAACTTCGCGGTCACTCACGCTCACAAAGTTGGCTGCTGTGTCTAAGATGTGCGTCAGAATGTCGCGCGACAAACCTTCGGTCGACAACAAGTGAATAAGTTCACCGTTCTTGTTGAGTTGGGGGTTGCGTTTGTAGAGCATTGTTATTTTTTTCCTACTGAACTTGAATCATCTTGGGCTTGCACTTCAAAACTAAACTCGCCGTTGTCCAAGCGCGCCAGCGCCAAGGATTGCGAGTCAGGCAAGGCCACGCGAGCGGCTGCAAAGTCAGCTTGAATCGGCAGTTGCCTGCCGCCGCGGTCTACCAATACAGCCAGTCTCACGTTGGCGGGGCGGCCGTAATCAAACATCTCATTGATCACCGCGCGAATGGTGCGACCGGTGTAGAGCACATCGTCCAAAATGAGTACGTCTGCGCCTTGAATTTCAAAAGGCAAGGTGGTTTGCCCCCCTGATGACAAACCGCGTTGCGCAAAATCATCGCGGTGCATGGCAGAAGAGATGCTGCCGTGTTTGCCACTGAGTCCCAAGTCTTTTTGCAAACGCTCGGCCAACCAAGCGCCGCCAGAAGTGATGCCAACCAATCGGGTTTCTGCGGTGCACATCGATCGCACACCGCGCAAGAGTTCGCCGTACAGCGCCTCTGCATTCAAAGCCAATGCACTCACGGCAGACTCCTTAAAAATTGTTCCAAAATAATACAAGCAGAAGCGGCGTCAGCATCTTTAGCGCCACTGGACATAGCTTCAGTGGTGCTGTAACGCTCATCCACTTCGTAAACGTTGAGACCAAATCGGCCGCGCAATTGGCGAGCAAATTTTTGCGCGCGCAAAGTATTTTCGTGGGAGGCTCCATCGGGGTGAAACGGTACGCCCACCACCAATGCATCTGGCATCCACTCTTTGATGCGTTTTTCAATCAGTGCAAAGCGGGCATCACCTTCTGCCACCACAGTGGCTTGCGGTGTAGCTTGTCGCAACATTCGATTACCGACCGCCACACCCGTGCGTTTGAGGCCAAAATCAAAAGCCAAAAAACTCTGCAAAGACGCAGGCACAATGAGCGCCTGGTCTAGCGTCATGCGTGGCCCGCCTCGTTGGAAAGCATCCAAGCCTTTACGCCCAAAAGGGCCAAGGCCTTTTCATAGCGTTGCTCGATGGGTGTTTCAAAAATAATGTCGGGATTGGCCTCCACAGTGAGCCAGCTGTTTTCACCAATTTCAGATTCAAGCTGCCCCTCGCCCCAAGAGGCATACCCCAAGGTGACCAAGACACGTTTGGGCCCAGAGCCGTTAGACAAGGCTTCCAGCACGTCCTTAGAGGTGGTCATGGCCAAGCCACCCGGAACGCTCAAGGTTGACGCATAAATGGAGCTTGGAGGCTCTAACTGATTGGCTGCTTCGATATTTGCTTCAGTATTTGCCGAAGTATTTTCAGAAATTTTAGGCGCTTCAGAGTTTTCGGCACTTGCCAACCAAATAGGCTCGTGCAACACAAAGCCTCGCTCGGTTTGAATCGGGCCGCCATGCAATACATTGGATTGCAATAAGTCTTCGCGGTGCAATGGAAGATCGACTTTGTCAAACAAATGCTTCAAACTGAGTTCGCCGGGCTTGTTGATGATCAAACCCATGGCGCCCCGCTCTGAGTGTTCACACAAATAAACCACACTCTTGGCAAAAGTAGGGTCCTCCAGACCGGG